>CANDMV010000063.1 GCA_947385875.1 uncultured Eubacterium sp.
CTGCTTTCTTATTTCGCAGCTGATGCCAGATCCTTCATCTCTTTTGCACTTTTTAATACGGTATCTGTAATCTTAACCCCTCCCAGCATACGTGCCAGCTCAGTGATGCTTTCGTCTTCCTTAAGCCTGCGAATCTTCGTCTCTGTATGGTTCTGCTCTGCCTGCTTCTCAATTAAAAAATGAGTGTCTGCCATTGCAGCAATCTGCGGCAGATGTGTAATACAGATAATCTGATGATCTTTTGATATGACATTCATTTTTTCAGATACCATCTGCGCAGTACGCCCGCTGATTCCGGTATCAATTTCATCAAATATCAATGTACCGATTTCATCACAATCGGCAAGCACCGCCTTAATTGCAAGCATAATCCTAGACAGCTCACCGCCGGATGCTATCTTTGTCAGAGACTTTAACGGCTCTCCCGGATTGGTAGATATTAAAAACTCAGCGTCATCATAACCGGATGCTGAATACTCCTTTTTTCTTGTAAAAGACATTTCGAACTGCACATCCAAAAAATTTAAGTCAATCAAGGCAGATTTGATTTTTTTTGTTAACTCCAGAGCCTTTTTCTGACGTATTTTGGATACTTTTTTACACAATGCCTCCAGCTGCTTTTCTTTCTCCTCTAATCTTTGCTGTAACCCAGTCAGATACGCATCGTAATCACTGAGCTTTTCAATCCTTGCTTTTTTATTCTTATATTCTGATAATATTTTTTCTATTGTAGCCCCATATTTTGCTTTTAATCCATTAATCAAGTCCAGACGTTTCTCTATTTCATAAAATCGTTCTTCATCAAAATCAGCATCTTCTATATAGCCTGCCAGCTCTCGATTAAAATCATTCAGCAGATTATCAATTTCCAAAAGCTGCTCTTCAAGCTGTCTGACCTGCGCATCATAACTGCTGATTTCCGCAATTTCCTGCACAGCATGTCCTGTCATCTGGGCAGCTCCATTTTCTGAGGTAAGCTGATATACCTGACCAATACTGCCCATAATTTTCCTGCCATTTGAAAAACGGCGGTACTGTATTTCAAGCTCTTCGTCTTCTCCTGCCGCAAGGCCAGCATTTTCTATTTCTTCCACCTCATACTGGAGAAAAGACAATTCTCTTGTCCGCTGCTCCGTATCAAGCGAAGCTTCTTTTAACTCATTTTTTACTTCTGTATAATCATGATATAATCTGGATAATTCTGTTTTGATATTTTTTAATTCTTTTTTGGCGTAAGCGTCTAGAATCTGCAGATGGTTTTTTTGACTCAGCAGAGACTGATGCTCATGCTGCCCGTGAATATCGATTAAAAGCGATGCTGCCTCTTTTAGTTTTGCTGTCGATACGCTTTCTGAATTGATCTTTGCAATCGGCCGTCCGCCGGATATTCTTCTCGTCAGAATTACCTGATCGTCCTCCATCGGTATATCCATTGCAGCCAGCTTGTCACGGATCACATCATCCACAGAAAATACCAGTTCTACTAAAGCGTAATCAGCATCTTTGCGGACAAGGTCTTTGGAGGCCTTTTCCCCGATAGCCACCCCGATCGATCCTATAATAATAGATTTTCCCGCTCCTGTTTCTCCTGATAAAATATTCAGCCCCTTTGAAAAATCAACCTCCGCTTCTTCAATTAAAGCCAGATTCTTCACATGAAGATTATGTAACATGATTTTCTCCTTTATATTCAATATGTGAACTGTTAACAAGCATACTCTTTTTTATTAAATACCGGCTTTCGCAGATGTTTCACCACAGCTTGGCTATGCGGTGTCTTCCTTTACAGTGCCGCCTGACCAGCCAATAAGATCTTAAATACCTGTCATTTTACGCAACCGCTTCATCAATGCAGAAGCTTCCTCTGTGGTACGAATCGCGCACATAATCGTATCATCACCTGCAATACTGCCTATAATTTCCCTGCACTCCATTGCATCCAGCGCTGCCGCTACTGCCATTGCCATGCCGGATTCAGTCTTAATAACCAGTATGTTCTGCGCAGTATCCATGGAACGGAAGCCTTCTTTAAAAATGCGGATGTATTTTGACGGCATCTCCTGACGGCTCACATCTGTGGCTGCATATTTCTGTCTTCCATTGCGCAAAGATACCTTCGTCAGCTTCAATTCCCGGATGTCTCTGGATACAGTCGCTTGTGTAACCGGGTAGCCGGACTGCTCCAGATACGCAGTCAGCTCCTCCTGTGTTTCTACGTCATACTTATTGATAATTTCTATGATCTTAGCATGTCTTGTTGTTTTCATCGATCTCTATTGTCCCATAAAATCTATTTTGATTTAAGAAAATGTCTGCATTTTTTTCCGCAGTATCTCCAAAAAACTCATTTTGCTGATCTTTAGAATTTTAGCCCTCTCTTGTGCTTTTCGAATATTAATGCATTCACCGACTTTCAGCCAGCAGCCGTGGTCTCCATCAAAGCTCACTTCCACTGTTTCATCACGCTGCGACCGTCTGTGCCCTACTTCTACAACAATCTCGTCCTGTGAATCAATCACGATACTTCTAGGCATCAGTGTATGGGTATTAATAGGTGTCAGCAGAAGCAGCTGTGCCTTTGGATCCACAATCGGCCCGCCCGCCGACATATTATAACCTGTAGAGCCGGTCGGTGTTGACAATATCATTCCATCGCCTTTAAATGTATTTAGATACTGACCGTTTACATAGACATTCAGGCTTACCAGCGACAGCTCGCCTGTCCTATGTATCACAATATCATTTAATGCACGATAAGAACCCTTCTTATTCTTTAAACTGCCAGCAACCTCAATGGATGGCTGCGGTATGGCTTCTCCGCATTTTTCGCCGGTCAGCATCATGCGTTCCTCCAGCATATACTCATCCTTCATAATAGAATCAATCGCATCATATACACTATTTTTTTCCAGTTCGCATAAATATCCGAGCATACCCAGATTCACTCCGATTAACGGAATCCCGCATTCCACTGTATCCCTTGCGGCCCGTATCAGTGTACCGTCGCCGCCGAGTACAAGTATACATTCTGTCCCCTTCGGGATGCTTTCTGCATATACCTTCTGAATTCCTTCCTGCTCGTCCACACTGACCAAATACCGGCACTGTGCGCCCCGTTTCTCTATGTAACTGCAGATCTTCTTTGTTTCTGTCAGATACTGATCCTTTAAAGCATTCACAATGATTACAAATTTTTTCATACATCTAACGCGGCATGTGCAGTTTCTACTACATCCGCACAATTAACTGCCTCCTCCTGTAGACCGTCCATATTTTTACTAAGATAAACCAGATACTCTATATTGCCCTCCGGTCCCCTGATCGGTGAATAATCTAAAGCCCGTATATAAAATCCCATACTCTGTGCATATGTAAGGACATTGTCAATCACTTCCAAATGCACCTTCTTATCACGAACTACGCCTTTTTTTCCTACTTTTTCCCTGCCGGCTTCAAACTGCGGCTTAATCAGGCAGACCATTTCTCCATCCGGCGTCAACAGGTCTTTCACAGGCCCTAATATTTTTGTCAGTGATATAAACGATACATCCGCAGTAGCAAAGTCCAACGGCTCCTGAATGTCCATCGGCGTAACATAACGGATATTCGTCTTTTCCATGCATATTACCCGTGGATCCTGGCGCAGTGTCCACGCCAGCTGTCCATATCCCACATCGACCGCATAGATTTTTTCTGCACCGTTTTGCAGCATACAGTCTGTAAAGCCGCCTGTAGATGCGCCAATATCCATACAGATTTTATTTTCCAACGAAATACAAAACTGCGCCATCGCTTTTTCCAGCTTCAATCCGCCGCGGCTGACATATTTCAGCGTCCTGCCGCGGACTTCAATCTTTACCTCATCCTGAAACATAGAACCTGCTTTGTCTTCTTTCTGTTCGTTGACATAGACATTTCCTTCCATAATCATTGCTTTTGCTCTTTCTCTGGAAGGTGCCAGAGCGCGCTTTACTAGTAAAATATCCAATCTTTCTTTCATTTTGCACCATTTTCAATCTTCAAAATATCGTAACCATTTTCATCAATTAACTAATATACAGACCTGCCGAAGCTGTTACAAAGCATCTATAATACGCTTTGTAATACTATCCGCATCCAGACCAGCCTCATGCATTAACACGCTCACATTTCCATGTGGAATAAATTTGTCCTCGATCGCCACATGCATAACGGCAGTCTTTGAACCAATCTCGTGCAAATACTCTAAGATCGCTTCCCCCATACCGCCGCTTAAAATATTTTCTTCCATCGTTACAATCAGATCATATCTGTTCGAAGCCTGATTCAGCAGCTTTTTATCCAAAGGCTTAGCAAAACGCATATTGAACAGCGCACACTCTATACCAGCCTGATTCAGGCAGCTTCGTACTTCTAATGCCACCTTTACCATGCTGCCATAAGCCAGCAGCACTACCCGCCCTTCTTCATACAAAACCTCGCCGACGCCTGCCGCAATCGGCATACGGAATTCTTCCAGTCCGTCAAACGCTTCCCCGCGCGGATAACGGATTGCTGTCGGATGTCCATAATCAACGGCAAACTTAATCATATCAGAAAATTCCCATTTATTTTTAGGTGCTATAAGCGTCATATTTGGAATCGTCATCAAATAGGACACATCAAATATCCCCTGATGCGTCTCTCCGTCACTGCCGACAATTCCCGCCCGGTCGACCGCAAATACAACCGGCAGATCCTGCAGGCAGACATCATGCAGCACCTGGTCGTAAGCCCGCTGCAGAAAAGATGAATATACCGCAAACACCGGCTTTAACCCGCCTGCTGCCAGCCCTGCCGCAAACGTCACCGCATGTCCTTCTGCAATTCCTACGTCATAAAAACGATCCGGGAACATATTGTGAAAACGTTTTAATCCGGTACCTGTCTCCATCGCTGCCGTCACTGCCACTACCCGCTCATCGCGGTCGCCTAATTTACGCATAACGGTAGAAAATATATCTGTATAGGCTGCCTTTTTTTTCTTTTTCTTAGCAAGCCCTGTCTCAATATCAAAAGGCTCTGTTCCGTGAAATCGTGCCGGATGACGTACTGCCGGTTCATAACCGCAGCCTTTTTGTGTCATCACATGCACCAGCACCGGCCCATTGACCCGCGATGCCTTTTGAAACATCGCAACCATCTTGTCCACATCATGACCATCCACAGGTCCCAGATACATAATGCCCATATCTTCAAACAGCATTCCCGGAATCAGCAGCTGCTTAATACCGCTCTTTGTCCTGCGGATTCTCTGCACCAGACGCTCTCCATAGACAGGAATCTTATTTAAAGACTCCATCACGCCATTTTTTAACTCCTGATAAGCGTCCGCTGTACGGATGCTGCCCAAATAATGTGACAAGCCCCCGACATTCGGAGATATAGACATATCATTATCATTTAACACAATAATAAAATTTGTTTCCAGTTTTGACGAATTATTCAAGGCTTCAAAGGCCATGCCTCCTGTCAGTGCCCCGTCGCCGATCACAGAAACCACCTTATAATCTTCGCCCAGCGAATCTCTTGCCGCAGCCAGTCCAAGTCCTGCGGAAATTGAGGTCGAGCTGTGGCCCGTATTAAAACAGTCGCACTTACTCTCCTTTGTCTTAGGGAACCCGCTCAGCCCTCCATACTGGCGCAGCGTATGAAACATCTCCCTGCGTCCGGTCAAAATCTTATGAGTATACGACTGATGCCCCACATCCCAGATGATTTTATCCCAAGGCAGCTCAAAAGCCAGATGCAGCGCTACTGTTAATTCTACGACTCCCAGATTCGATGCCAGGTGCCCTCCTGTTTCAGACAGACACTGTATCAGAAACTGCCTTATTTCATCTGGAAGCTGTTTTAATTCTTCTTTATTCAGCTTTTTTATGTCATTTGGATTATTTATTTTTTCCAGTGCCATGAGATCTCCCTGTTATTTTATAGAACATTTCAAATTTTATCTGAATCCTGCTCATGAAAAATATCCCATAAGCTTGTAATGGAAGCTTATACCAGCTACAGCTCTAACCCTGAATCAGCAGCTGCGCTGAATCAAATCTAACAGCAGATGATATAGAAATTCATTTTTCACAGACAGCGAGCTCATACCATCCGCAGCTTCTTTCGTCAGCTTCTCTACCTGATATTTTGCTTCTTTCAGACCATAGAGAGTTACATAGGTAACCTTCTGATTTTTTTCGTCTGAACCGACAGGCTTGCCCAGTTCTTCCAGCGTACTAGTGACATCCAGAATATCATCTTGTATTTGAAACGCAACTCCGACTTTTCCGGCTGCCTGTTCCAACACTGATACTTCCTGAGCGTCCGCACCAGCCAAAACTGCCCCAATCATCATCGCAGCTTCTATCAGAGCCCCGGTCTTAAGCCGATATATAAACTCCAGCATCTCTCCATCCACAGCAGGGTTATTCTCATTTAACACATCCACGACCTGTCCGCCGATCATGCCGTATATTCCTGCCTTTTTAGAAAGGATCTGCATTGCCCCAGCTATGCGCTGTGGTTCTTCTCCACACGAAAAAGCTCCTGCGGCTGTCTCAAAAGCATAATTTAACAGCGCATCTCCGGCAAGAATTCCCACTGCTTCTCCGTACACAATATGAGTTGTTTTTCTGCCCCGCCTATATTCGTCATCATCCATAGCAGGCAGATCATCATGAATGAGGGAATACGTATGAATCATTTCAATAGCAGCCATAAATGGTTCAATCACATTGCTGCTTCCTCCATACATACGGTATGTCTCATACATCAGCATAGGCCGGAGACGTTTGCCGCCGGATAAGAAACTGTAATTCATTGCCTCCATGATTACTTTCTGCAGTCCTTCCTGTGCCGGAAGGTATTTTTTAATAATCTGTTCGATTTCCTCTGTTCTTTTCTTTATTTCATTTCTCATATATAATCACCTAATTAAACTGCCAATAACGCATGCAGGTTTGCTCACGATTACAAATCAATTCCTATGCGTTACTATTCAATTCTACTCTGGAATTAAAACGCTTCTAATTCTCCCTGCCCGTTAATTACCATCATTTTCTGTTCAATCTGAGCTACTTTGCTATTACACATTTTCAATTTACGAACTCCTTCTTCATAAAATCGAAACGAATCTTCCAATGAAATCTGAGAATTTTCTAACATTTCAATACATTTTTCCACCTGGGCAAGAAGGTCTTCGAGCTTCCTTTCATCTTCCTGTTCGCTCTCCTGAGTATTCAATTCCAACCTGCTTTCGACATCCAGACTTTCTTCATCGAGACTGTCTGTTATACTTTTTTCTTTCATACGATCAGCTCCTATAAAACTCTGTCTTAATTTTCAATATTTTCGTTTTTAATCCTCTAAAACTGCATTCAGATCGAGCACATCAAACGCTGATCACATCAGCCATCTGCGTATCCAGTACTTCCGCTTGTATCTTCCCATCCAGCGTACGGACTATGATCCGATCCCCCGCTTCCACCTGTGCAGCTTTGGCAATCGGACGACCCGCTTCATCTGTCACATAAGAAAATCCACTGCTCAGCTTTTTCACAGGCGAGCCAGCCTCCAGCCGCCCTGCAAGCAGCTGAATTCGGTGCCTGTCCTCTTTGATCCGGTAGCTCATCCGTTCAGACAGCTTGTCTTCCAAATCAGCCACATACTGCTTTTTGCTATTTAATACTGCCTGCGGACTTAAGTATCCAAGCTTCGTCTTTAACTGCTCCAGTTTTTGGTATTCCTTATATACATGCTCCATCATACGCATATTCAATGCAGACCGCATCATACGCAGCGCTTCACAGTACTGCCTATAATCATAAACTGCCAGCTCTGCAGCAGCAGACGGTGTCGGCGCACGCAGATCTGACACATAATCGGCAATCGTAGTGTCCGTCTCATGCCCTACTGCCGATATAATCGGTACACTGCACTCAAATATTGCCCGTGCCACGATCTCTTCATTAAATGCCCAAAGATCTTCAATGGAACCGCCTCCGCGCCCGACGATTATAACATCCACGCCAAGTCTCTCGCAGGCATGGATTCCATTTACGATGCTTTCTGCCGCTCCATCTCCCTGCACCTGAGTCGGATATAAGATCAGCTGGACAAACGGATTGCGTCTATGGCTGATATTGCGGATATCCTGAATCGCTGCTCCAGTAGGAGCTGTTACAACGCCAAGTCTTTTAATATACTTTGGAATCGGCTGTTTGTATTCTGGAGCAAACATCCCCATTTCCGCCAGGCTCTTTTTCAAAGCTTCGAACCTCAGAAACAATGCACCTGCGCCATCCAGCGTAATTTCCCTTGCATAAAGCTGATAACGTCCATCCCGTTCATAGACTTCTATAGAGCCGGTCACAACCACATGATCTCCATCCTGCATCCGAAACCTTAGTCCGTTCTTACGATTTCCGGCAAACATTACCGCTGCAATCGTACCTGTGCTGTCTTTCATAGAAAAATAAATATGCCCAGAGTTATGATATTTACAGTTGGATACTTCTCCCTTAACGCTGATTTTTCCTAACATAAAATCCTGGGCAAACATATTTTTAATATACGTATTGACCTGTCCCACACTATATACATGCTTCATCATACAAATTTTGCCAACACTCCATTCACAAAAGATGGCGCTCCGTCACCGCTGTATATTTTTGCAAGCTCCACAGCTTCATTGATCGCGACTCCCGCAGGCATATCTTCTTCGTATTTTATTTCATATACCGCAAGACGAATCAGCGACAGATCTACCTTCGCCATACGATTTGTTTTCCATCCAGTTGTTTTTTCATTAATCATTTTATCTATTTCTTCAAGCAGACTGTATATCTCGCGAAATTTTTTCTCAATATAATTCTTTATCTTTTCATCGACTTCTGACAGTTCTTCCATACTAAGCTGAATCTGCTCTTCCATGCCTTCCCTGTCATAAAACTCTGTCTCAAATAACATCTTAAAAATCTGTTCCCTAATTTTTCTTCTGCTCATAACTTCCTCTCCGCATCATCCAGACTGCCATTTATACTCACAAGCGATAAAGTTTACCATATGGCCTAAGACAACGACGATCGTGAGTCGGCGTTATTTGTCAAACTTTAGTGATCGTCAGTATAAATCGTGTTTAATACTCCGCACAGCAGGCTCTGTACGCTGATCGCCCGCATCTGATACCCTGACAGCAGCGCTGCTCCATCTGATATCCCGACAACAATAATCCTCCATCAAATACCCTGCCGGCACTGATCCCGCCTTATGCACAAAAAGGAGTGCCTGCAATGACACTCCCCTGACAGCCTACGTCCAGCTCTTCCTTTCTTTCCTATCTGCTGTTCCCCATATCAACACTGGCAATCCGTACATTCACTGCATTGACCTCAAGACCTGTCATTGTCTCAATCGCTGTTTTAATCTTCTCCTGCACTTTCGCAGAAATCTCCGGAATCGCATACCCATAGGCAATGTTAATCGCCACATCCACAGTCACACTATTGTCAACTACTTCTACTTTTACACCCTTTGCCAGATTTTTCTTCCCCAGCTTGCTGACAAGCTCATTTGTAATATTGCCTGCCATAGAACTGACACCCTCTACCTCAGTCGCTGCCAGTCCCGCAATAATCGTAACTACCTCGTCCGCTATATTCACTTCCCCAAGATGATCTTCTTTAATGCTGAATACTTTTCTATCGTCCGCCATGTATTTTCCTCCTAAATAGATTACAACTGTTTTAAGTACATTTATTATTGTTCCACTCAAAATCTGCCCGTGACCCAGTGTGATCTGCTTAAAAATTTTTCACTTATGCATATCACACTGCCTATGAACAATAACCATTCAATTATTCTTATTCTATCAGAATTATTTCGAAATCACAACCGTAACACACAAAAATTTCATTAACCATGCTGAAAGGGATACATTTCATATCCTGACCAGACACCCGCTGTCTGGTCAGGGCCAAAGAATGCGGCCTGCCTTGCATCCGGCCTTCGCCAAGGGCGAACTTCCAATGGGCCGGATGCCGTTACTTTTTACGGTACATTCTCCTGACTATAAAATCATTTGCTATTCATATACCGATACATTATAATAAAAGCTGTCAGACTAAAAAATGTTATCCGTAATGCTGATTCACAAACGCCATATCCAAAAATATGAATGAATTTCATCTCTCACCAATAAAAAAGGTGTTTGAAAGGAGGTATCAATATGCTAAAAAGTACAGATTTATTTCATATCCCATTTTATAAGAAAACAAGCTATACCGGCAGTATAAACGGAATGCGTTATTCTATTCAAAAAGCCGAGGAAAATGATGAAAATATTTTCAAAGTATGGATTTTCCCAGGGCCATTCTGCTTTGATAAAACTGCTGATGAATTAAAAGAATCCAAGAACTTCGCATTTACGGAAGAAAGCATTCCACTGATTGCAGACTGGCTGAATGAGCAGTACGAAAACCGTGCCAATTACTGGAATCAGCATAAATCACCTCTGTCCTAAAATATATACTCGCTTTCACGCAGCAATGACGTAAATCAGGCTGTGATAACTGTAATTTCTGTCTGGATGGAACACTGGTACGGAATAGATAGAATACGCTTGCGGTTATAACTATGCAGATTTTGTTATTCTTTCACCATCTCGATAAATTCTGCTTCGCTGATGATAGGAATACCAAGTGCCTCTGCCCTGGTGAGCTTGCTTCCTGCATTTTCGCCTGCCAACAGATAGGTTGTCTTTTTGGAAACAGAGCCGGATACTTTTCCTCCATTTATTTCTACCATTTCAGCAGCCTGTTTTCTATCCAGATTCGGCAGTGTTCCAGTGATTACGAACGTCATGCCGCTTAGGCGTTCGCTGGATCCTTCCTGCACAATCCGGGACATATTTACCCCTTCTTCGCGCAGACGCGCGATCATCTGCTGATTTGATTCATCTTCAAAAAAGCTGCGGATACATCCGGCGCTTACCTCGCCAATATCCTGCACTTCTACCAACTGCTCTACCGTTGCTCGCGATAGGTTTTCAATCGTCTCAAACCGCTTCATAACCGCTTTGGCTGCCGCTTTGCCGACATTTGGAATTCCAAATCCAGTCAGCAGCTGGTATGCGTCACGCTGCTTTGCCCCTTCAATAGCATCCAGCAGCTTGTCTGTATTTTTTTCTTTTCCAATAACTCCTTCTTCAATCATCTGCTGTCTATGATTTTTTAATACGAAGATATCTGCGATGTCCTTAATAAATCCCCGTCTGACCAGATCTTCAATATACACCGTCCCAAAGCCCTTAATATCCATGGCATCCCTGCTGACAAAATTAATAATCCTGCGTTCGATCTGAGACGGACAGCTTGGAGATGGACATTTCAGATCCGCGGTGTCTTTCTCTCTTACAGTTTTTGTGCCGCACACAGGACAGACATCCGGCAGATGAAAACGCTGCACGCCTGCTTCTCTGCGCTCTTTTACAACTTCACGAATTTTAGGAATAATCTCGCCGGATTTATAGACCCTGACATAATCTCCGATTCCGACATCCAGCTGGTCTATAAAATCCTGATTATGCAGCGTAGCCCTTGACACGCTGGTTCCACATAGGCGAACTGGTTCAAATACCGCAGTCGGAGTAATCCTGCCAGTTCTGCCTACCGATACTTCTATATCCAGGATCTTTGCTTCCTTTTCTTCCGGCGGATATTTATATGCAACTGCCCAGCGCGGTACTTTGGATGTCGCACCAAGAATCTCTCTGTCTGCAATACGATTCAGCTTTACTACCGCGCCGTCAATGTCATACGGAAGGCTGCCACGGTTTTCTCCAATCGCACAGATCGCCTCCCAGACCTCCTGCTCTGTATGGCAGACACGATAATCTTCGATCACAGGCACGCCCTGTCTTTTTAAATATTCATATCCCTGGGTATGCGTCTCAAATTCTGCTCCACGCACCTGCTGAACATTAAAGACAAACATAGACAGCCCGCGTTCCTTCGTAACGGATGTATCCAGCTGACGAAGCGTGCCCGCCGCACAGTTTCTCGGATTTGCAAAAGTCCGCTTTCCCGCCAGTTCCTGACGCTCGTTTACTTTTTCAAAATCTTTATTTGTCATATATACTTCGCCGCGAACTTCCAGATATGGCAGCGGTTCCTTCAATTTGCGCTTGACATCTTTAATCACTTTTGCGTTTGCTGTCACATCTTCACCAAAATTAATCCCATCCCCTCTGGTCTCTGCCAGCTTAAGAATACCTTCTTCATAGCGCAGCACCAATGACAGTCCGTCTATTTTATACTCCACCACAAATTCCGGCTCTGAAAACTGCTTTTGCATATCTTCTACAAATTCAAATACTTCTTCTTTTGAAAATACATCCTGAAGACTCAGCATCGGCACATTATGACGCACCAGTACGCCTGCTTCACGCTTTGCGCTGCCGCCTACCCGTTGTGTCGGTGAATCCGGCGTAATATATTCTGGATGTTCTCGTTCCATTTCTTTCAGCTCACCCATGAGCTGGTCATATTCGTGATCTGTAATCTCAGGATTATCCTGATTATAATAACGGTCTATATGATAATTAATGATGTTTGTTAATTCTTCATATCTGTCACGCGGATTCATTCTTCCTCCTCCCAAAGCTGTCTGTTCACTGCACTGCTTTCAAATATCACTGTCTCATTCGAAGAGCCCTCAAGCATCTGCTCCAGACGCTCCAGCTCCTGAGGCGTCACCTGCCGATAATGTCCCACAGGCAGATCTCCTAAATGAATATTCATAATCCTTACTCTCTTTAAGCTTACCACACGATAATCAAAGTATTCACACATTCTGCGAATTTGACGATTCATTCCCTGAGTAAGCACGATCTTAAAGCTTCTTTTATCGATGCGTTCTGCTTTGCATTTTCTGGTCATAGTTCCCAGGATCGGCACACCGCCTGACAGCCCGCGCAAAAAACGATCTGTCACTGCCTTATTTACTGTGACATGATACTCTTTTTCATGTCGGTTTCCGGCACGCATAATCTTATTTACAAATTCACCCTCGTTCGTCATCAGCAGCAGCCCTTCTGACTGCTTGTCCAGCCTTCCGACAGGATAAATCCGTTTTGGATAATGCAGAAAATCGACAATATTATCTTTCTCGCGCTTTTCCGCCGTACATACAATCCCTCTTGGTTTATTCACAGCAAGCAGAATTCGTTCCTCTTCCTCTTCCACCAACCGGCCCTGAAAATAGACCTGATCTCCCGGCTGCACACGGCTGCCTACATCTGCAATCCTGCTGCCGATCCGCACATTTCCTGCCTCCAGCTGCCTGTCTGCCTCACGTCTGGAACAGATGCCTGCGGCACTTAAATATTTATTAATTCTTATTCCCCTCTGTGCTTCTGCCATAATTATAACCTCATCCTATTTTACGAAAAATCGTCTTTGATCGATTATCACTGCGCCGCAGAAAATTTTCCAGACTGATAAAATATTCAGTATATTTACATATAAACTTTCGTACACATTTTACCTGCCATCAAATGTAATAGTTACGAGCACATACGGACATCGTGCCAGTACATTAGTCAGTTCTAACAACTGCTTCGTGATGAACAAATAAAAAACGGATGCTGTACTGCCGGATACCGGCTTTATCAAATACAGCAACCGCTTCTATGAAATATTTCTATTTTATTTTAGTTCACTTAGCTGTTACAGAAAGCTGCATACGTAAATCCGTTTAAAATGTAACCATATATCCTGATGCACACGATGCGCGCCCAAAATGAAACAAATACATGACGGGCATCCTTCGCTATGAATATCCTTTTATTCAAACCAGTCCACACCGGGACTTTGATCCGTAATGAAAATCAGCAATCTCTTTTAAATATTACTGAAGATATTCCGTCTTCACGTATCCTGTCTGTCCATTCCAGGATACCTTTGTCCAGCCTTCTGCATAACTCATAATAACTGTCACAACATCTCCCTGATATGCAAGCCCTACCCTGTCTGCGTTCTCACTCATCGACTGACGTACATTCACAGACTCAGATAATGTAATACGGTCGCCTTCATTGTAGTAAGTCGGTGATGATGGTGTCTGCGGCTGCGTATCCCGTTTTTTCTCTACTTTGGATTTATCCGATACGACATATTCTTTTCGAATATATCCTGTCTTGCCTTTGTACTTCACCTTAAACCAATTATTCTTGCTCTTGCCATAGATTGTGATTTCGGTGCCGGCTTTCAGTGTTTTTATCACCTTGCTGTCTGTACTCCTTTTTGCACGCATATTCACTTTTGTCTTTGCATAAGCAGTTCTTGTTGTTACAGATGATGTATTAGTATCTGTATCCTTCGGCTTGTTATCTTTCTTTTCCACTTTCGACTTATCCGTCGTAAAGTATTCTTTTCTGGCAAACCCGGTCTTATCCTTATATTTGATCTTGAACCAGCCATTTTTGCTGTATCCATATATGGTGACTTCTGAGCCTTTTTTCAGTGTACGGATCAGTTCACTGTTAATGCTGCGCTTCTCACGCATATTAACCTCTGTTGTAGCATAAGCAGTACGCTTTAGAACAGTTGTCTGTCCTGCGTTAGAATCTGTTTCATTGTCATCCGTCTTGCTGTCAGTTTCGTTATTTTGCTCATTATCTGTGTTGGTCTGCTGTCCTTCATTATCATCAGTATTAGTATCCTGATTTTGATCCTTGTTCTTATCCTTATCTTTATCCTTCTGATCTGTCTTTCCGTCTTTTTCATCATCCGGGTCATCTGTGGAAGTCTGCATGCTAAAGCTTGCTACCCAGTCGCTGATGGCATCCTTGAGAGTTTCATTTGCCATTACCCTGAGCTTTTCATCTTTTTCAAGCGCCTTTTCGTATTCCTTTTGAACTTCTTTTGTCAGCTCGATAACATCTGCATCCTGCATATACTCTGTCATCAATGTATTAATCTCTACATCCATCGTACTCTTGCGATGATTAAACTGACTGTACACATTGTCAATATAATAAGCGCCATTTTCATCCTTACGGACATAAAAACATCCCAGATCTGGAGCTCCCGTCTCAATATCTTTAAACATCATATCCACAGATACAGATACTACAAACTCATCTTCTTCGATTCCTTTTTTCGTATAACACTTAATGTTCTCGTACCTGTCTATGTATTCACTAAATGTTTTGATATAGCTTACTTCTGTATCTTGAATCGGACGCGCAATTTTTGCAATCGAATCCGTATCTCCTTTTGCATAATATCCATAATATTCTTCAAACAATGCATTGACTTCTGGATATGCATCTACTTCGAATTTTTCTTCATCCGTCTGTGTCTGGTCATCGCCAGCCGTAGACACCTGATCCGTCGTTTTATCATCTGGATTTCCAGACGCTGATCTAGAACTTGTGATTACTACTCCCAACAGAATCAGCATTGCACCTGTTGCAATATATTTTTTATATTTCGAACAGATATTTTTTAAAGAATCTATATTAAAACCTACGTTATTATCATTATTATTTGTATTTTTGGCTGCCATTGACTGCCTCCTTATCTATACTGAATTTTTCTGAAAATTTTACGAATTGTTATAATTGACTGAGTAACTATACGAATGTTTTCAAATATGCCAAAAGAAAATGCAACCGGCGGGAATCGAACCCACATTACAGGAGTCGGAGTCCTGCGTTCTATCCGTTAGACTACGGTTGCGAAAACTGATATGTATTATAGCATCTTTTTTCGAAAAAGAAAAGACTAAATTTCTAACAATATTATTTTTTTCTGCTGCTCTGTTTTTGGCAGATCAATCAAACGCTGATTCTCAGATCCCCGGAAACGCAGACTAATATTTTTCTCGGCTTCATGAAACTCTCCGTCTACCAGCACATCGATCATGGAAAGCATCTCATCTGTCACTTCGCATCTGGCGCGGCTGTCTTCGATCAAATCCGTCTCATAAGTATAGCCGGTATAACACCAGATATCTTTCTGTGGAAAACGCTGCCTTACATGACGCAGCAGCTTTACCAGCACCTTCTGATTTTCCGGCTCAAAAGGCTCGCCGCCAAGCAGTGTCAATCCCTTAATATATTCATGATCCAGAGCCTCCAAAATTTCCTGTTCTGTTTCCTTAGTATAGGGCCTGCCAAAAGTAAAATCCCATGATTCCGGCTGAAAACATCCCTTACAGTGATGCGTACATCCAGACACAAAAAGAGTAACTCTTACACCTGTTCCATTTGCAATATCGGTCTTCTTGATTGCTCCGTAATACATAAAAGACACCTTCTTATCTGCGTTTTTAATGCAAAGATATTATAACTGATTTTGTGCATTACGACAAGATATTTCCTTTAATTTCTTTGTATTTCTTTGTATTTTTTAATACACAATGATTCGACGTAAAATGACAGGCCAGCCCATTGTAAAACCAGCCTGCCGCTGTTCACTCAACACCGAAAACATTTACAGCTGCTCAAAAATCCCCCGGACTGTTACCTGATTCTAACGCTTTATTTCTGTCTCCATAGACCCGCTCGCCTGCAACATCCAGACCATAAGCGCGAATTTCGATATAATACTTTTTGCCTCTTTTCAGATTTTTATCACTACTTTTCTGGAAGTTACTTTGCAGCTAATGCAAAGTACCAGGCTGAGCTGTTACCAATATAACATCAACTTTTAAAAAATTTAGGTTATTGACAATCATGGCGTAAAGCTCTCAGCAGAATATTTGATATTATCCGTAAATAGTAACAATCATTACGTAAAGCTCCCAGCAGAATATTTGACAGATAATACTTTTTACTTTATGATATTACAGTACATTTTAAAATAACAAAATTTAACATAAAAGGAGATTATCAATGAGTTTCACATTTGTAAAGGAGCTTCCGACACCCGCCGTCGTCAAGGAAATGTATCCTGTCCCTGACAAGCTTGCCGAATTGAAAAAAGAGAGGGATCAGATGATTTCTGATGTCATATTGGGCAGGGATGACCGATTTTTAGTAATTATTGGGCCATGCTCCGCTGACCGCGAAGATGCTGTATGTGATTATGTCAGCCGCCTGACAGCCATTCAGGAAAAAGTAAAAGACCGTTTAATCCTTATCCCAAGAGTCTATACAAACAAACCGCGCACAACCGGAGAAGGCTACAAGGGCATCGCTTCCCAGCCAAATCCAGAAAAAGCCCCAAATATGCTCGCCGGGCTGATTGCCATGCGTCAGATGCATATCCGTGCCATTATGGAAAGCGGGCTGACTCCGGCTGATGAAATGCTCTACTGCGAGAACTGGAGCTTTGTAGACGATCTGCTTTCTTATGTGGCAATCGGTGCCCGTTCCGTCGAAGACCAGCAGCACAGACTGACTGCCAGCGGCTTTGATGTAGCATCCGGCATGAAAAATCCTACCAGCGGCGATTTTTCTGTCATGCTCAATTCGGTATATGCAGCACAGCATCCGCATCATTTTATTTATCGCAACTATGAAGTGGATACTACCGGCAATCCTCTGACTCACGTAATACTGCGCGGCGCCGTAAGCAAGCATGGCAATACGGTCCAAAACTACCATTACGAAGATATTATGCGTCTGATTGAACGCTACAACAGTATGGATCTGCAGAATCCTGCTGCCATCATCGACGCAAACCATTCCAACTCCAGCAAGCATTTTAAAGAACAGATCCGCATCGTAAAGGAAGTTATGCACAACCGCAACCTTTCCCCGGACATAAAATCATTAGTAAAAGGCGTCATGGTAGAGAGCTATATCGAAGAAGGCGCACAGCACATCGGTGACCATGTTTATGGGAAATCGATCACGGATGCCTGTCTGGGATGGGAAGATTCAGAAAAACTGATTTATGATATTGCAGAAATGAATCATTGATAGTTACCGCATGGTATGCGGCTTCACTTCGGCGGAGGGACTATTAAGCTGCTGTAATGGAATCCGGCTCATGGAAAACTGCCTTTGGCAAGAGCCGGATTTTCTCTTGGAAATATAGCTTTGCATCTTCAAATCATAATAAAAAAATCTTCATATATTCCGACTGGAACTTCCATTCCGAAAGAATACTGCTCCATTGTTTCTTTTTCAAATCCATAAACAATGGTTCTTTTTTCTTCCGGATCTACAATCCAATACTCCCTTACTCCTGCGGTACCATATTTTAACAGCTTCTTAATATAATCCCTCGGCCTGCTGCTTGGAGATACAATCTCAATCACCCAATCCGGTGCACCGTGGCATCCTTTTTCGTCTAATTTTGAAATATCGCAGATTACAGATATATCAGGTTCCAGATAATTTTTGTCATCATTTACATTTAAGAATACAGCAAACGGAGCCGGATATATTTCACATTCCCTGTTATGAGAATCGATATAATTTGCAATTGTCTGATGCAGCCTGCTGACTATTTTTTGATGTGTCCTGCTCGGAGGTGCCATATAATAAATCTCTCCATCAATAATCTCAGCCCGCTGACCATCCGGCAAAGCATAAATATCTTTTATCGTAAAAACCTTTTTTTCATAATCCTGAACCATATCCATATGATCACCTTCTCTGTTATCCCCATATTAGGAGAGCACTGCCTATTTTACCATCTGCTGCATTGGATTTTCCATTCGCAGCCGCCACTACACCGTCGAAATCCACCTTATAGAAAAACAAACTATTCATCGCGGGCGTCACTCCTCCTCTTTTACATTCGGCGAATATAACTCCGTAATAAAACAGGATTTACATACCCTTCCAGCCAGATTCCTGCAAGCATACACATCATCACTGACACCAGTAAAAATAACCACGGATTCTGCCAAGCCCGTTTTGGCAGGGCCGTCTGCGCACTTTTACGAAACAGGATCTTGCCAAGTCCATAATACGCCGCCGCATAACAAATTATCTGTGGAAAGATCGACAAAAGCACAATGACCATTCCCTGAAATTTCATACAGACCAACGCATTGACAAATAAATAGCCTAATGAAAATGCATACCAGCCGATCACCCCGACAAGCATAAGGATGCCAAAACGAGTATACACCAACAATGCTGACATTCCAAACACTCTCATCCTGCGTTTTAACAAATATATAAAATAAGCACCCGAATCTAATTCCGTATATGCCAGCTGGCCTACATAATAATTATTCAGCATTCCATACTGCAGCAGCTTCTCTCTGCCCACCCAGTTCGCAGCCAGAATTCCTAAAAAGAAAAATATTAAAAAACAGCCTGCCAAAAATCCTCTCCACGGTAATTTCGGCAGCTGAATATGTGGTACTTTAATCGTCCTATGCCTCACTACATGTCTCTTTTTCTTTTTCCAATTAGTTCAGTCTATGCCTATTTTTCATTTTTATGCTGTTTACTTATACTTATTTTTATAAGCCAATAGTGCAGCTACTGTCTTTGCGTCCTGAATCTCTCCTGCATAAATCCGCTCGCAGAGAACATCCAGCTCCATCGGCTCTAATTCAATATATTCATGCTCATCCAGATGCTGCTTCCCCGGCTTTAAATTTCTCGCTACATAAATATCGATAAATTCATTATCATAAGCTACCGTCGGCTTTAAAGAAATAAGAAATTCCAGTTCGTCGCTATAATAACCCGTTTCCTCTTCAAGCTCCCTTGCCGCACAGATTTTTGTATCTTCATTTACATGATCTCTGGCACCTGCTGGAATTTCTATCGTCATTCGTTCGATTGCGTTCCGATACTGATGCACCATCAATATCCTTCCGTCATCCATAACCGGAACAACTGCTGCCGCCCCTTTGCGGTGCGATATAAAATCCCATTTTTCCACCTTGCCATCCGGCATCTGCATATAGTCTGTATAAAAATCTAAAATTGTTCCTTGAAACTCCAGCTTACGATCGATACGTTTCATTTTATTTTCCATCTGTTATTCTCCTTACAATCTTCTTGTCACTAATCACTTATACTGACAAACACTAAAGTTTGCCAAAAAACACCGACTTTTTCGCCCTAAAAATAAAAAGTGTCAAAACCATTGTTAGGTCAACGGTCTTGACACTGAATTTATCCTCTTGGACTGTAACAAACAATAAAAAATATACTCTGCCAACTGCCATGAACTATAAAAACACGCTTTGCAGAATATCATTACTATGAATGATAAAAAACATGCTATACGAACTTTTTATTACCATGAACAGACAGAAACACTTTGTTAATTTTTATTGTCAAATAATGATTATTTCGCGTAATCTATAACTCTTGATTCACGAATTACATTCACCTTAATCTGTCCCGGATACTGCAGCTGTGTTTCAATCTGTTTTGATACATCTCTTGCAAGCAAAATCATATCTGCATCACTTACCTGCTCCGGTACAACCATAATACGAATCTCCCTGCCTGCCTGTATAGCAAAGGATTTCTCAACACCTTTAAAACTGTTTGTAATTTCCTCTAACTGTTGGAGACGCTTAGAATACGCCTCTAATGTCTCTCTTCGTGCACCAGGCCGCGCTGCACTGATTGTGTCAGCTGCCTGTACTAAACATGCGATCAAAGACTGTGGTTCCACATCTCCGTGATGTGCTTCTACTGCATTAATAATAAGCGGCGATTCTTTGTATTTTTTACAAATATCAACGCCGATTTGAATATGTGAGCCTTCCATCTCATGGTCGACTGATTTACCTATATCATGTAATAATCCTGCACGCTTCGCAATTCTGGCATCTACACCAATCTCAGCTGCCAGAAGACCAGCAAGCTGCGCTACCTCAATCGAATGCTTTAAAGCATTCTGCCCGTAGCTGGTTCTGAATTTCATGCGTCCAAGCAGACGCACCAACTCTGGATGAAGTCCATGGATACCAGCCTCTAAAGTAGCCGTCTCGCCTTCTTCTCGAATCATGTTCTCCACTTCTTTTTGAGCTTTTTCCACCATCTCCTCAATTCTTGCCGGATGAATTCGTCCGTCAACAATCAATTTCTCTAATGCAATGCGCGCTACTTCTCTTCTGATCGGATCAAAACCTGAAAGGATAACTGCTTCCGGCGTATCATCAATAATAAGATCTATACCTGTCAGCGTTTCCAATGTACGAATGTTGCGTCCCTCACGCCCGATAATGCGCCCCTTCATTTCATCATTTGGAAGCTGGACTACAGAAATCGAGGTCTCAGCAACATGATCGGCAGCGCATTTTTGTATAGCTGTCACAACATAATCACGTGCTTTTTTGTTCGCCTCTTCCTTTGCCCTTGTTTCCATTTCTTTAATCATTTTTGCAGTGTCAAGTTTTACATCGTCTTCTACAGTCTTTAAAAGATATTCCTTTGCCTGTTCGGAGGTAAGCCCGGAGATTCTTTCCAGTTCCTGTAACCGCTCTTCATTCAGCTTTGCGACTTCTTCCTTCTGCTTATTGATCTCTTCTTCTTTTGCTGCAAATCCGGCTTCACGTTTTTCGATGGATTCCAACTTTTTGTCCAAGTTCGATTCCTTCTGTTCAATACGGCGTTCGTTGCGCTGGATCTCAGCCCTGCGCTCTTTGATCTCTCGGTCAAGCTCATTCTTCGTTCGAATGGATTCTTCCTTGACTTCCAGCAAAGATTCACGCTTCTTCGTTTCTGCCGTCTTCACTGCTTCATCAATAATCGCCCTTGCCTTGTCATCTGCTGAACCGATCTTAGCCTCTACGACTTTTTTCTGGTAAGAAGAAGTGACAAAGTAAGTGACCGGCACTGAAATCACAAGCGTAATTAATACAGCAATGATGATTGGTATTGGTGTCACAGGAGCACCTCCTTATTTAGTTTTCATTGTACATATAACATCACTCATCCACGAACTCTGGGCAATACTCATGCCAAAAAAACGCAGACTACCGTTCACTGTCATAAATAACAACAATTAGATTTTATACTTTCCGTTGCATTATGTCAAGTGTTAACTGCGACCAAGCGCCCAGCAAGTGATACAGTGGATTACTATTCACGGCCAATGTCATTAACTTAGCGACCTCCCTGACGATTCTGCGTCTGGTTATGTAAGGCTTAAGTTAACGACATTGATTCACGGCCTAGAGCGTGTTCCTGACTCGTGAAAAGTAACGGCATCCGGCCCACTGGAAATCTGCTGTAACTTCAACATATTCATACACGCAGTACATGCATGATTTCTTCACTCTTAAAGCCTCTGCGCAATAGAAACTGGTACATCCGTTTCGTTTCCATCGGCTCAGCATGATTTATGTCATAATTCTTTTTTTGCAGTATTTTTTCAATCAGTGATTCCTGTGATGTTTCATTCTCCTCTTCTAAAGCACGTTCAATAATTTCCTGCGAAACTCCTCTGGACATTAAATCCATTCTCATCCTGCCGATGCTCCTGCGTTCTTGATTCAGACGAATAAATGTACGGGCATAGCGGTCATCATCTATATAATGATAGGATCTGACATATTCAACCGCCTGATCGACCAATTCCTGCGGATATTTTCCTTCCATCAGCTTTCTTCTCAGTTGTGCTTCCGTACGATCCATTTTTTCCAGCAAATGCATTGCACGCTTTATGGCACGCCTGCCCACAATTTCATAAAAAATCTGTTCATATAATTCGCTGCTTACCGGCATCTGTTCTTCTAATCCAAGCGATCTTACCTCTCCTTTATATAAAATCAAAGATTCTGCAAGATCAAATGAAACCAAAACCTTCCCTTTGCTATAAGGTTCTATTCCTATAATAACCATAATCTTAGCTTTCTATCAGACCAGCATCATCCGCTGATTTTTCAGATTCAGATTTTGCTGTAGATTCTGCCTTTTTTGATGATGTCTTTGCTGTAGATTCCGCCTTTTTTGATGATGTCCTTGCTGTAGATTCTGCGGCAGTTTTTCCTGCTGCATCTAATGAATCCGGCCTTCCTGAACGATCTAAATGATCTGATCCATCTGCTCCTCCAAGAGCGCCTGGGTTACTCCTTGCTGCTTTAGCTGCCGCTTCAGCTGCGTTTTTTGCGGCTTCTTCTGCTCGCAGCGCTTCGTAATGAGCGCGTACCTTTTGGTCAATTTCTTCACATAACTGCGGCCTTTCTTTTAGAAGCTGCTTAGCGTTCTCGCGGCCCTGGCCGATTTTTTCACCTTCATAGGCATACCATGCACCAGACTTATTCACAATGCCAAGATTTGCAGCTATATCCAAGATATCTCCTTCTCTGGATATGCCTTCGCCAAACATGATATCAAATTCCGCTTCTTTAAACGGCGGCGCTATTTTATTTTTCACCACTTTCACACGGGTGCGATTTCCTACCATGACACCGCCCTGCTTCAAGGTCTCTATTTTACGCACATCTAAACGTACAGAAGCGTAAAATTTCAGTGCGCGTCCGCCGGTCGTCGTCTCCGGATTTCCAAACATCACACCGATTTTCTCACGCAGCTGATTAATAAATATCACTATACAGTCTGTCTTGCTGATAATGCCAATCAATTTTCGCAGCCCCTGCGACATAAGACGGGCCTGAAGACCCACATGAGAATCCCCCATATCGCCGTCAATCTCTGCTTTCGGTACTAACGCCGCAACAGAGTCCACAATGACCACATCTACAGCGCCGGAGCGCACCATCGTCTCTGCGATCTCCAATGCCTGCTCCCCATTATCCGGCTGAGAGATATACAGGTCTTCTATCTGAACGCCGATCTTTCTTGCATAAGATGGATCCAGAGCATGTTCCGCATCAATAAACGCTGCAATTCCTCCGGCTTTTTGCACCTCTGACACTACATGGAGAGCAACCGTTGTCTT
>CANDMV010000064.1 GCA_947385875.1 uncultured Eubacterium sp.
GCTTCTAGCATTCTTCCAAAGCCGCCGGCAGACCGGGCGGATTCCCTCTCCCAGCGTCCGGCCGGCCAATATGTAACACCCTATCTGAACGGTTACCTCCAATATGCAACACCTAATCCGAACTAGTTGATTTCAATATAAAAAGGGGGTATAATATACGAGTGGGCTTTGACAGACGCAGATCTGACAGCTCACATCTACATGGTACAATATAAAAATGGCTGCCGAACAGCCAATAGCTGATCTTTATCAAGCATCGGCAAAATAAAAGCAGCATTCATAAGTACCGATCTTACACAAACAGGGGGTCAAAATACCGTGTTCGGAAAAAAACAGGAAGCAGCAAAGGAATTAGAAAGAAAACTGAATAATACCCAGTACGAACTGGAAAGCTTAAAGAGCAGAATGAATCGCATACAAGGACATACACAGCAGATACCGCCTCTTTTTGAAACACAGATCATAGCCCAGAGTGAAATGGACAAGGAATTGACAAAGGTGGTAGGCCGTACCTATGATCTGATCGAGGGGGCCGGCGAGAGCGTAAAAGTCTTAGAAGAGCTCGCAATGGAGCTTACGGCTATGCGCGGACAGCTGGAAGATGAAGAGCAGGATAAGAAAAAACTGCTGGAGGCTGCCCGCAGGCAGAAGGAGCAGGTGGATGCCGTTCTGACAGGCAGCATACAGCTTCAGGAGCCTGTAAAAATGATACAGGATGCACAAAACGCTCTGACAGGTGATGCCGAAAAGATGCGCAGCGGGCTGAAGCAGATGCTGGATTATGCAAAGCAGATGACGGTACTGTCGTTAAACTGCGCGATTGAAGCCGGGCGCATGGGAGAAAGCGGCAGGAAATTTATTGAGGCGGCAGAAGAAGTACGTCTGCTTTCGAGTGCATATGAGCGTGCAGCACAGCTGTCAGCACAGCAGCTGGACGGTATGGAAAAACGTATCAGCCAGCTGGAGGCACAGACAGCGGCATTGACGAAATCTTGTAAAGAAAACAATGCCTGTGTAACCCGTCTTTCGAAGAGCGTATCAGAGCAGGATGAAATATGCACGAATGCAGCGGAGCGGCATTATTTGGAGAAAGCTGCCGCAATTTCTGATAATTTAAAGAAAATATCACAAAATAATAATACAATCGATTCTTTTTCGCATCAGACGCTGAATGATATTGAGAATCTGGGGGAAAGCTTTATGAGCGAGCAGGAGGCGCGCAAGGAACTGGAGAATATAGTGGACCAGATCGTTCAATGTATTGTCGGCTGATCTGAATTTGCGTGAGAAAGGAGTGAGCTGAGTTTGGAAAAAGAAATTATACAAAAAGAAACGTTTCAATTTCTGTCCAAAGATGGAAAGACAAAAATACATGCGGTGAAATGGCTTCCTATACAAGGACGGGTACGTGCAGTTATGCAGATTTCTCATGGCATGATCGAATACATTGAGCGATATGAGGAATTTGCCCAGTACCTGGCTGAAAGAGGATTCTTGGTCGTAGGACACGACCATCTGGGGCATGGGGCGTCTATCTCAAGTGAGTCTGAGTGGGGATATTTTACAGAAAAAAAGCCTTCTGAGACTGTAGTGGCAGACCTCTATCAGGTAACGCGCATCATCCGCAGCAAGTATTCTGACTGTCCGTATTTTATCCTTGGCCACAGTATGGGGTCGTTTTTGCTGCGCAGGTATTTGACGCTGCATAGTGAAGAAGTGACAGGGGCGATTATCTGCGGAACCGGGAGTCAGCCGGATGTGGTGACGCGTTTCGGAATGGCTGTATGCCGGCTGCTTTCCGCAGTACGGGGCGGACATTACCGCAGCAGTTTTTTGACAAACCTTGCGTTCGGAAAGCCATATGCAGAATTTGACATGACGGGTGCGGAGCCGAAGAAAAGCTGGCTGTCAAAAAATGAGGACAGTGTCCGGGCGTATTACAGTGATCCGCGCTGTACGTATGTATTTACTTTAAATGGATATTATGGGCTTCTTTCAACGATAAACTATGATAATCAGATGAAAAATATCCAAAATATCCGTAAAAATCTGCCAGTATTTTTTATATCGGGCGAAGATGATCCGGTAGGAGATTTTGGCGAGGGAGTAAAAAAAGCATATGCCCAGTATCGTCAGGCAGGGATTCGTGACGTAAAAATGAAGCTCTATCCGGGGGACCGCCATGAAATACTGCAGGAGACTGACAGGAAACAGGTCTTTTCAGATATTTACCAGTGGTGTGAGAAGAAAGAATAAGGTATACCTTATATACCCAGTGCGAAGCACTAAAAACACGGTGTGCCCTATGGGTATACCTTATATACCCAGTGCGAAGCACTAAAAACACGGTGTGCCCTATGGGTATACTTTAGTAACCCAGCGAGAAGCACATAAGATACGGTGTGTCCAATGGGGAGAATTGCTGAAACATAAGTGCTTGCATAGGGTAATAAAAGACATTATATATTGGGACAGATCAATACAGAATTCTTTAGATATATGAAAAACAGCTGGGATGGATAGAACGAGGAGGAAAGTATGTATAAAAAATGGAAGAAATGTATCGCTGCCATGCTTGCGGGAATGATGATTCTTTTGTCAGGCGTGACAAGTACGGCAGCTTCTGCGGACAGGCTGGAAGGGAGCTTTGCGGATGATACTTCAGCGGGACATACGATTTCAGATGATCGTCTCCCCGGCGATGCACTTTCAGACAATACGATTTTAGATGACGATTTTTCAGACGATACGGTTTCAGATGATGATTCATCACAAGACCCGTCTCCAGATCAGACAGGAGAGGGGAATGCAGATGCTGCCGGAGGGACGCAGGACGGCGCATCAGACGTGAATATTCAATCAGGCATCATACCGGGAGAAAGCAAGGATGTCAGTTCAGAAATTGAGTACGACACATCCGCAGATGATAATGTCGTGATTGATGAAGATGACAAGCCTTATCTCGCACTTGGCGCGAATCTGACAAAAGAGCAGAAAAATACTGTACTGGGGCTGATGGGCATAGACCCGGCGAATCTGGACCAGTATCATGTGACGACAGTGACAAATGAGGAAGAGCATCAGTATCTGGATGAGTATCTGGATGCTTCTACGATTGGCACCAGAGCCCTTTCCTCCGTCGTCATAGTAAAACGTGATAAAGGCGACGGCATCCATATATCCACAAAAAATATATCCTACTGCACGGTAGGCATGTACAAAAATGCTCTGGCAACGGCAGGATTAGAGGATGCGGATGTCATCGTAGCCGGGCCGTTTCGTCTGTCCGGGACAGCGGCGCTGATCGGGGCGATGAAGGCTTATGCAGATATGGAAAATAAAGAAGTAGACGCAGAAAGCCTGGACGCTGCCATGAATGAGATTGTAGTTACCGGCGAGCTGAACCAGAGTCTGGGCAGCGATGCGCAGATGGAGGAGTTTATTGCTTTTGTCAAGCAGAAAGTCGTCGAGGGTGGCAAAGACATAGAGAGCATTAAAAAGATCATTGAGGATGCATGTAAAAAGTTTAACATATCATTGTCAGACAGTGAGAAAGAGAAGATCATATCTTTAATGGAAAAGATTGGTTCACTGGATATTAATATCGACAGCCTTCTCGAACAGGCGGGTTCGATCTATGAATCTTTATCAAATATGGAGGAAAGCAGTGGATTTTTGGCAGGAATCGCGTCGTTTTTCCGTAATTTATTAGATTCTATTGTCAGCTTTTTCCAAGGACTGTTTTAAAAATATGAGCGAATAGATGAAGATTCAAGCATCAATTACCATTAGAAATACGCACAGAGCATGATATAGCGGGCTGTGCTGATTAAATTTGGGATGAATTCTCCGCAAACTGGGGAGTGCACACAGGAATGATTTTTCAAACACGCTCTAGGAAAGATGAAGACAGAGGTTTAGAGAAGCATGGAAGCATACACTGAATTTGCAAGAGTCTACGATCAATTTATGGATGATGTGCCGTATGAGGCATGGCGGGATTTTCTGGTACAGATACTTCATCAGGCAGGAATTTTGGACGGCTTAGTCTGTGAGCTGGGCTGCGGAACAGGCAGAATGACCAGAATGCTGGCGGAAAGCGGATATGATATGATTGGAATTGATGCTTCCGAGGAAATGCTCAGTATAGCCAGAGAACATGAATCCGGCAATAATGTAAGATATTTTGAATGCAGCGGCATTGCCGGAGGGTATGAGTGCAGCAGTACTGCCGAAGAGTATGGATGCAGCATCTTGTATCTTCTTCAGGATATGCGGGAATTCGAGCTGTATGGGACGGTGCGGGCTGTTGTCAGTGTATGCGATTCCATGAATTATCTGCTGGAAGAGGAAGACCTGCTCAGAGTGTTTCGTCTGGCAAATAATTATCTGGATCCAGGCGGCATACTGCTCTTTGATCTGAACACTGTTTATAAGTTTAAAGAGCGGATGGGAGAGCAGACGTTTTGTGAGCATCATAAGGACAGCAGTCTGATCTGGGATAATTATTACGATGAAGATGAGAAAATCAATGAATATGAGCTGACGCTTTTTATCCATGAAAAAGAAGGTCTGTATCGTAAATATCAAGAGACGCATTACGAACGTGGCTATGAGCTGAATGAGGTGATTCATCTGTTGGAACAGTCAGGGATGGAATACATAATGGCATGTGATGCTGACGATCATGGGCCTGTCCGTGAGGATAGTGAGCGTATTTATGTGATGGCCAGGGAAAGGGGCAAGAAGGCAGACCTTACTAAACCTAATAATGTAGAATACGGCTCAGAAGCATAATACCTAAAACTCTATAGGAGACAAATTATGGGAAGATTTCTAAATGTCGGCAAAGATGTATATGAAAGGCTGACACGCGTCCCGCATTTCGCAGATAAAACAGAACTCATCAACCGTCTGCTTGAAAAAACCGATGAAGGTTACCGGCTCGGTGGAAAAGAGATTTACAATCCGCTGTCTGTACATGTTTTATATTATATGCATAGACAATATATTTTGTCAGAATATGTTTTGGCTTGAAACAGAATACACATAGGAGGTTTTTATGAGACATATACCGATGGAATGGAATGCTGAATATGTAGTTGCTGAAGAAGATGGAGAAAAAATAAAATGTGATTATGAAGCAGAAATAATAGAGATTGTAGAAGGATATCCGATTTATGTGGGCAGAATTATGAAGCTGGAGCGGTTTTATATACCTTTTAAAGTGAGAGGAAAATTGATTTCCAAGGGATTTTTGCATAATAAATATGAATATATTGAAAAAAAATTGGAGATTATCGCTATTGAACTGCGGCAAGCACCGGGAGAGGGAGAATGGACTTTTTTATGTAATTCGAAGGAACTGTATGTCAAATTGATGGAAACATTTTCAAAAGCACTGAAAGTTGACAAGGAGTCGGGCAGTATAGGCCGCCTAGATTCACGGGCAGAACAGTTTGTGAAGAAGGCTGTGGATGAATCTGGTG
Source organism: uncultured Eubacterium sp. (assembly GCA_947385875.1). Lineage (GTDB taxonomy): Bacteria > Bacillota > Clostridia > Lachnospirales > Lachnospiraceae > Eubacterium_J. Next base: position 5,490 of record CANDMV010000064.1, read on the forward strand.
CAAAGCGTAAGTTTTTAAGCTATGTAGTCAATATTCATAAGCATTCGAACTCCTCAGAAGATAATGATAAAATATACGAAAAGTTTCAATTCCCGTATGATGTCTGGTCATGTGATTGCTCTGCTTACAGAGGTAATTATGATAGGCATATTCTGTTTGATGAGGGAGAGGACCGCTGCTTTATTATTGAGTGTATAGGTTTTGATGAATTATACAATAGCATAGAGAAGATGTTGCCGCAAAATATTAAAAAAACAAAAGAACAGATAATGGAAACACGGAAAAAAGAAGAACTTAAACAACAACAGAAAAAAGAAATTAACGCTGTCAGGATCAGACAACAGGAAATCATAAAAGACTATGGAAAAAACTTTGAGCGCAAAGAAGCAGTATTAAAAGATTATATGCTTTCAGCTAATGAAAAAAATTTATCTAGTCTGGTTTCTCAGGTAAAGCAGGAAATTAAATGCTGGAATGAATGGGCAGATAAAAAACTGATTGAAAAAGAGTGGGGAATACAGTATGCTGAAATTCTTTCAGAAAAGTTAAGCATATTGGAAAAAAAGTATTATGCTCATGAGAATGAATTGTTAGAACGGCAACATGGCATAATTGCAGATAAAAAAATAGAACTGTTAGAGCAGGTCCGATATATCAGAAGTGATTGTTTACAGGACGGCGAAATACTTTACAAGAATTATACGGAAGTGCATAACAGACTGGAAAAACAGTTAAAGAAATCCCTGTTTCAAAACGAGGGTTTGAGGCTTCATCAATACATACAATTTTATCGCTTGGGCAGTATTCTGATTAGAGACCAGATGAACTGGGTAAATAAAAATCCATTGAAAAGAATCTATATTCCCCCAAAAGATATAGAGGATGCAATGGTGTATTTTTATGAAACGGATACACTGGAACATGCTGTAGAACTGCGAAAAAGGAAAAATTATGTGGAAAATGGGAAAATCGGAGAAATCGGGGAAAGAGAAGTCGATTATACGTTAAAGTGGCTGGATAAAAGTTATACGATTGTTCCCAAAAAGTTCAGCAGAAAATACGACCGAAATGTAATTGTTATCTTTAATCCCGATTTTATTGAAGAAGAACAGGAATATGACCATATTGTAATTGGAAAGCAGGGCGTATTTTTTATAGAAACGAAAAACTATTCAGGGGAGCTGGTTATAGACTCTAGTGGAAACTGGATCAGAATTAGAAAAGATGGTACAAGAGAGGGAGAAAGAAATCCGATACAGCAGTTCAGACAACATGAAAAGCTTTTAAAATCCGTCTTACATGATGACATACCTGTGATTGGTTTATTATGTATGTCGCATCCGAAAATCATTATAAATGGAATTGAAAACTGTGTCATACCAATAGTGAAAAGCGATTTGTTGACAGAATTTATAGAAAATTATGCATGTGGCAGCAGGGGGCTGTCTAGTAGCCAGATCAAAGAATGCTTAAATTGTATTGAACATTATATGATATAAAGCTTCTGAATACTTTCTAAAAAGCTGCCATAAGGCAGGTATCGTTTATGAAGACAAGAAGAAAAACAGTTGCTGTTACTCAATAAAGCCAGAGACTGTTTTTTTCTGCATCTTTCACTGGACAGTTCATACCGTTGGCTTTTTGCAAGAAATATTTGATTCTTCCAAATGATCCAAATCATAGATCATCACTGAAAAAATAAATTTAAGCTTACTGCCTTTTGCACCGTTCAATGCTGTCTGAACTGTTAATTTTTCACAAATCCCGCTTCTATTTGCTGAATATGTAGTGTAGAATTATTCATGAAACTATAGTATAATTGAAAAATGAAAATTTTTTAGCGAAAGATTGTACTATTTCGTGGAGAGCTTTCATATGGAAAAAATTTTAGTGATCGGATGTCCCGGCTCCGGTAAAAGTACATTTGCCAGAAAAATTCGGGACAAAATCGGTCTGCCATTATATTATTTGGATCAATTATGGCACAAATCAGACAAGACAACCGTATCAAGGGAAGAATTTGATTCAAAGCTTTCTGATATTTTGAAAAGGAATCAATGGATTATAGACGGCAACTACAATCGGACACTTGAGATGAGGCTCAAAGCATGTGACAGTGTATTTTTTCTGGATTTACCAACAGAAGTATGCCTTCGCGGCGTGGAGTCCCGCATAGGCAGAAAAAGGGAAGACATGCCTTGGATCGAAGAAGAATTCGACGAAGAGTTTCGGCAGTGGATTATGGATTTTCCCCAAAATTCGCGTCCGAAAATATATCATTTATTAGAACAGTATGAGTCAAAGAAATACATTGTTATTTTTAAATCGAGACAAGAGGTAAACAGCTATTTACAACATTTTTTGTAGGAGAGGAGTCCAAAATGGCTGCATTTCAGCCTTTGGATTTCCTTTTGGCAAAATCTGCTCGTTCTTATATCATGCCGCCTGGTACGTACTTTGCAGCTGATGCAAAGTGCCGAGCTGAGCTATTACCCAAAATGTTCCAGAACAGAGTACTTTATATACGAAGTGTCCTTTGGGCATACTAAATGTTAATTCAACATTTTACGTATTACATATCAAATCATGATACATTATTGAAAATAGGAGACTGAAGAATCAATGGAAGACTATATTGTCAGGGCGACAGCCGCAGACCATGCGGTACGTGCGTTTGCGATCACATCAAAACAGCTTACGGAATATGCAAGAAGCTGTCATCATACAAGCCCTGTTGTAACGGCGGCATTGGGCAGGCTGTTAGCGGCAGGTGCGATGATGGGAGTTATGATGAAAGGAGAGGATGACCTCTTAACGGTTCAGGTCATCAGTGATGGGCCGATTAACGGTATGACAGTAACTGCTGATGCCTGCGGCAGGGTCAAGGGTTACTCGAATGCAGTGGATGTAGAGCTGCCGCCAAACGCAATCGGTAAATTGGATGTAGGCGGTGCAGTCGGTGCAGGAATTCTGCGGGTTATAAAAGATCTGGGATTAAAAGAGCCGTATGTCGGTACGACAGAGCTTCAGACAGGAGAGATTGCAGAGGATTTGACCTATTACTTTGTTTCTTCAGAGCAGGTGCCGTCATCGGTAGGACTTGGCGTATTGGTGGATAAAGACTGCTCTGTCCGTCAGGCAGGCGGGTTTATTATTCAATTAATGCCGAATGCCAGTGATGAGGTGATTGAGAAGCTGGAAGAAAAAATCGTGAAGGTCAATTCAGTTACTGAACTGCTAGAGCAGGGTTATACGCCGGAAAAGATATTGGAAGAGCTTCTGGGCGGCCTTGGTCTGGAGATTACAGATAAAATACCTGCCAGTTTCTCATGTAACTGTTCCAAAGAGCGGATAGAAAAAGCGCTGCTTAGTATACCAAAAAAGGATATGCTGAGTATTGTGGATGATAATGAGCCGATCGAGGTGAAATGCCAATTCTGCAATCGGGCATATCAGTTTGAGGTAGAGGAATTAAAGGAGATGCTGGAGGGTATTTAAAGTTACTTTAAGCGCTCGTATAGTGTAATTAATGTATACCTTATATACCCAGTGCGAAGCACTAAAAACACGGTGTGCCCTATTCAGTAGTGTGCCAGTCTTATAAAAAGAATATATCAGAAGAAAATAGATTAGAAAAGCGAAAGTCTGCCAACATGTTTCATGACACATTGGTATCTTACGCAGAAAGGCGGATTATAAAAATGATACACGGATATGTGAAGGTTGCTGCCTTATCTCCTAAAGTCAAGGTGGCAGATCCAAAATATAATGCGGAAAATATTATCAGCAGCGCGAAAGCAGCAGCTGCGCAAGGAGCCCGCATTATGGTTTTTCCTGAATTATGCATAACTGGTTATACATGCGGCGATTTGTTTGGGCAGGAGCTGCTTCTTCGTGAAGCTAAGGCGCAGCTTTTTGTGATCGCCGATCAGACTGCACAGATGGATGCGGTAATCTGCGTCGGGCTTCCGCTGGAGTATCTGGGAAAGCTTTACAATGCAGCGGCGGTACTGCATAAAGGTAAGATCCTTGGCATTGTGCCGAAGACTTTTCTTCCAAATTATGCGGAATATTACGAAGCAAGACATTTTACAAAAGGAATGCAGGAGACGGTGGCTGTGACGCTGCGCTCGGATCTTACGGTGACGATGGGAGCAAAACAGCTGTTTATCTGTGACAGTATGCCTTCGCTGCGGATTGCGGTAGAAATCTGCGAGGATGTCTGGTCGCCGAATCCGCCGAGCATTGGACATGCGCTGGCAGGAGCGGATTTGATCCTGAATCTGTCAGCCTCTGATGAGGTGACGGGCAAAGAAGCCTACCGCAGGGACTTAGTTGCGGGACAGTCGGCGAGGCTGGTCTGCGGATATATTTACGCAAGTGCATCTGACGGTGAGTCTACGCAGGATGTAGTGTTTTCCGGGCATAGCATCATAGCTGAAAACGGCATTGTGTTAAAGGAATCAGAGAGGTTTAAGAACCAGACGATTTGTACAGAAATCGATGTGGATAAGCTGAACGGGGAACGCCGCAGAATGTCTACGTTTGAGCCGTCGGGGACGCAGGATTATACGGTCACGCATTTTACTTTTGATATAGATGAGACGAAGCTGACGCGGTATGTAGACCCTGCGCCGTTTGTGCCGGGAAATAAAGCAGATAGAGATAAGCGGTGTGAGGAAATACTGTCGATTCAGGCTATGGGATTGAAAAAGCGTCTGGAGCATACCGGATGTGGACATGCGGTCATCGGGATTTCCGGCGGCTTGGATTCTACACTGGCGCTGTTGGTGACAGTACGGGCATTTGATCTGCTCGGTATGCCGCGCAGTCAGATTCTGGCGGTGACGATGCCGGGATTTGGCACAACAGACCGTACCTATGAGAATGCGGTAAATTTGGTCAAATGTCTTGGAGCGGAATTGATGGAGGTCGGCATCCGCGAATCCGTAGAGCTGCATTTTCAGGATATTGGACAGGACATCTCTGTACATGATGTGACTTATGAAAACAGTCAGGCAAGGGAGCGGACGCAGATTTTGATGGATCTGGCGAATAAAAACAACGGACTGGTGGTAGGAACCGGAGATTTGTCAGAGCTTGCGCTTGGCTGGGCGACTTATAACGGCGACCATATGTCTATGTACGGAGTCAATTCTTCTGTGCCAAAGACGCTGGTAAGGCATCTGGTGCGTTATTTTGCAGACACATGTGGGAATGAGGAGCTGACAAGGGTACTGCTGGACGTGCTGGATACTCCGGTAAGCCCGGAGCTGCTGCCCCCGGCGGACGGCGTGATCTCACAAAAGACAGAGGACATTGTAGGGCCGTATGAGCTGCATGACTTTTTTTTGTATTTTATACTGCGCTTTGGGTATGCGCCGAAAAAGATCTTTCGTCTGGCTAAGATTGCGTTTGATGGGACATATGATGACGGCATGATCGTAAAATGGCTGAAGATTTTCTATAAAAGATTTTTCTCGCAGCAGTTTAAAAGATCCTGTCTGCCGGACGGGCCGAAGGTAGGGACAGTCGCGGTGTCGCCGCGTGGAGATCTAAGAATGCCGTCGGATGCTTCTGTCAGAATCTGGCAGGATGAAGTGGAGCAGATCGAATAAGGACTGTCAGGATAAAGTGCGGCAGATCGAATGAAATCTGGCAGGGTGAAGTGGCGCAGATAAAATAGGTGACAGAGTGTGAAACATAGATTTTTGTTTCACATTTAGACAAAATTTGACACAATCAGATAGGATAGAAAGGCGATTCACAAATGGGCAGGAACAGAATGGTAAAGGTATCTCAGCCGATCATCAGGCTTACCGATGTACATTCCATTGGTATCATCGGGGATCCGGGATGCGAAGGACTGGGTACTTATAATATGAAAGTATATGCGGGTGCGCTGGAAGAAAGCAGCAGGGATGATATTACTCTGATTGTTGGAGATCTTGTGCCTGCGGGTACAAAGCACTACTATCAGATGATTCAGGAGATGACAGAAGCACTGGCGGGCAATGATGTCTATTCGCTGCGGGGCAATCATGATACCGGGGCGTATACAGAATATTTTGGGCTGAAAAATTATGCATTGATGGCAGAGCATTTTACAGTAGTCGTGTTAGATAATGCAATGCGCACCTTTGAAGAGGAAGGGCTTGAGCTTTTGTCAAAGGTTCTTTCTATGGAAGAGGTGCGTCAAGTAATCATTGCGTTTCACATTCCGGTACCGAACCATTTTATTTTGAACTGTGTTTCTGACGAAGAGTTTTCACGTCTGAAAAAAGCTTATGAGCCTTGGAAGGAAAAAGTAAAATATATGCTCTGCGGGCATGTGCATTCCAGATTTGAAGATCAGGTGGATGGGATTCCTCTGATCTGCACCGGAGGCGGCGGAGCGATGATCGAGGATGTGTCTAAAGATATACGGGCATGTGATATAGAGCATCATATTGTTCATTTTAATGAAGAAGGCGGGCAGTTAAACTACAAGATTTTCGATCTGTCTGAGGACTGCTACAGCCGTGAGCGCAAAGACGCGATATTAAAGCAGAAGCTTCAGGAAACTGTGCAGGGCGAATTGATGGCGCATTTGAAATATCTGATGTTCGCAGACCGTGCCGAGCGCCGTGGAATGGGGAGGATTGCGAATCTGTTCCATGCGCTGGCAGCTTCCGAATATTATCATGCGAGAAACTTTTATTCGGTACTGGAGCGTCCGGCATCCTTTAGGGAGTCGGCAGGCAGCTATGTACCGGGCGAAGAGTTTGAGTATGAGCGTTTATATAAGATGATTGGTGAATACGCAAGGGAGCATCAAAATCCTCTTGCCAGCCAGGCTTACGCGGGAGCGGCAGCTGCGGAAAAGGAACATGCGGATTTATTGAAGAAGGCTTCGGATCTGGAGCATTTTGAAGAGAATACCATCTATGTGTGTCCGATCTGCGGGTATGTGATGACGGGAGAGTCTGCACCAGACAGGTGTCCGGTATGCGGCGGCCCAAGCAGACAGTTTGATGCATTTGAAAAATAAGAGTCTGATTGGCAAGATATTCGGTATATGACGGTTAAAGCAGGCAATATTATACATTTGGAGAGAAACAATACTATGATCTCAGAGAAAAACCGTATGCGCGGACTGCGGTTATTGAAAAAAGGAAAAAAAGGAATTTCACGCGTGATTTTCAGCCGTGTGGGACTCATGATACTTTTGATGGCGTCTCAGGCATGGTTTTTATTTAGTATCTTTCTTCGGTTCGAGGAAATACTGCCGCATGTTTATGGTGGATCCATACTGTTTTCGGTCGGTATGGTTTTGTATTTGTTAAATGTCCAGATGAATCCTACGGCAAAGATCACTTGGCTGATTATTATGATGCTGGTGCCGGTGTTTGGCGCTCTGCTTTTTTTATATACACAAAGCGATTTTGGACACCGGGCGCTGAAAGCCCGCTTCAGTCAGCTGATTTCAGAGACAAAGGACAGCATTGTTCAGCAGGAAGATACGATACAGGCTCTGGAGGCGGAAGATCCGGGCGCTGCTTCGCTGGCGCATTATTTAAAACGATGCGGCTGTCATCCGGTATATAAAAATACATCCGTGACATATTTTCCGCTTGGGGAGGATAAATTTGCCGAGCTGCTGATTCAGCTGCAGAAGGCAGAGCATTTTATATTTTTAGAATATTTTATTATTGAAGAAGGGCAGATGTGGGGACAGGTACTGGAGATTCTGGCACATAAGGCAAAGCTTGGCGTAGATGTGAGGGTATTGTATGACGGCACCTGTGAATTTTCGCTGCTGCCGCATGATTATCCGAACCGGCTGAAAGATTTTGGTATTCAGTGCAAGGTATTTGCTCCTGCGATGCCGTTTATTTCTACACATTATAACTATAGAGATCATCGAAAGATTTTAGTTATTGACGGACATACGGCATTTAACGGCGGCATCAATCTGGCAGATGAATATATTAATCAGGTCGTCAGGTTCGGGCATTGGAAGGATACCGCAGTTATGTTAAAAGGGGATGCGGTAAAGAGCTTTACCCTGATGTTTCTGCAGATGTGGGGCATGGATGAAAAGGAGATGTGTATCTCTAATTTTCTGGAATATCCGACCATACCTCAGAAAGATGCACAGGGCTATGTAATTCCATATGGAGACTGCCCATTAGATAATGATAAGCTGGGGGAGCGTGTATATATGGATATATTAAATCGTGCCAGAACATATGTCCATATCATGTCTCCTTATCTGATTCTGGATGGAGAGATGGAGACGGCATTGAAGTTTGCGGCGGAGCGCGGGGTAGAGGTCGCTTTGATTCTGCCGGGTATTCCCGATAAATATATACCGTACGCGCTTGCAAAGACCCATTATACATCTTTGCTGGAATCGGGAATTCAGATTTATGAGTATACGCCGGGATTTGTACATGCGAAAGTATTTATCAGCGACAGCAGGGAGGCTGTGGTTGGGACGATCAATCTGGACTATCGGAGCCTTTATCATCATTTTGAATGCGCTACTTATATGCACGGGACAGAATGTATCCCGCATATTGAAGCGGATTTTCAGGATACATTGAGAAAATGCAGAAAAGTGACGCCGGAGACGATTCGAAATGAAGACTGGAAAGTGAAGCTGACCGGGGTGCTGGCGAAGGTGGCGGCGCCTCTTTTATAACTATGTTACAGTTCAGCCTTCGGCTTCATTGTAACGGAATCCGGCTCATTGAAAGTTCGCCTTTGGCGAAGAGCCGGATTCCCTCTTGGCAAAATCTACACGTTCTTACGAACTTTGCAGTAAATGCAAAGTACTGGGCTGAACTGTTACATAACTATTTACCCAAATTGAAAAATATTGCTTTTGGAAAGCATATTGCATATAATAGATGATTGTAGCACGTAATCGTCACGGCAGGTATCAATATGAAGGAGTTCAAATCATGGATTCTGCGGATTGGCTGCTGGATGTCTGATATAGGCCATAGGCGTCATACCGCATTCTTTTTTAAACGCCTTAAAAAAATGATTATAGCTGCAGAATCCGCACAGCTGGCAGACATCACGGACAGGTCTGCCCTGGAGGAGATATTTTTTACTCAAGTCAATACGGGAACGCATAATATAAGAGTGCAGGGTGATCCCTGTACTTTTTTTAAATTCTCTGGAGATATGTTCTTTGGAGACAAAAAATTCTTTTTCCAGTGTCTTTAAGGATAGGTCATCGGTTAAATGCTGGCTGATGTATTCAAATACATCGTCTATGATTAATACTTTTCTCTGATGGGATTGGTGTACGCGGTCGCTCTGGACACAGGCTCGCAAAAAAAGCACGAGAAATGTAGTAAACAGGCTTTTTTCATACAGCTTTATTCCTAAATTAATCTCTTCTTCATCTAAGGTATCCAGTTTTGTAAGAATATTTTGTATCAGCATGGATGATTTGGCTTCCGCATGGATAACAGTTGTATCATATGGAGCAAACTCAAATTTTTGTACAAGGTCGCAGGTATGGTCGGAAAGTGCAGCAAGTGATTCTACAGGGATGCTGATGCATAGCAGGGAACAGGTAGAAATGGAAGCAGCATAGAGTTCCTGCGTCTGGCCCGGCTTTAAAAGGAGCATGTCGGGAGAGCGGCAGAGACATTTTTTTCCATCTGCCAATAGCTGACAGCTTCCTTGAATAACAAATAAAATCTGGTATCTGCTGCCGGTGCGAAATGTGCGGGGATTGTCTGCATTTAGTTCACATTTGGTGATACGGTATAAATTCTGCATGAAATTCTCCTGTATGATAGTGTCATTATAATAAATGCTGTATGTATTTTTAAGTATATCTCTATATTAAATAACATATGATTGCAATATTTGATAGTATTATATCAAAAAATAATAGTTTATCCAACTGTTTTTTATCTATAATTAATATGTAATTAACAGTAACGTTGCTTTTCACACGCTGGCCAGCAATTGGCTGTGCCGCGAAAAGTAACGGCATCTAGCCCATTAAAAGTTTGCCTTTGGCGAAGGGCCGGGTGCACGGCAAGCTGCGTTCTTTGGCCCTGACCGGACAGCGGCTGTCTGGTCAGAGTGTGAAAGGGAACGCAGTAACAGTTCAGATAGGGTGTTACATATTTATTGGTATGCGGACGCTGGGAGAGGGAATCTGCCCGGTCTGGCGGCGTCCGTTTCAGAATGTAAGAAGCCCTAAGCATTCTGCGTTTATACTATGGCACCGGACGGGCGCGGCACCTAGTCCGCCCTGGCTAAAAGCCAGAAGCTAAAGGTGCCGCTTCGACTTCGCCGCCTGTTTCGTGAGCAGAATACTAGGGGCTTCTAACATTCTTCCAAAGCCGCCGCCAGACCGGGCAGATTCCCTCTCCCAGCTGTTTCTGACAGACATTACATGTAATATCCTGTTTATAACGGCTGTACCCAATCAGTGAATCTCTGATTAGCATATTCACAAAAATTCACTGCCGCTGTATTTATCGTTTTCATTTTAAGGCTTATCAAAAACAGCCGGGTGAGGGGAGCCGGAGTCCGGTCTGCCAATATGTAATATGTAACACCCTATCTGAACTGTGGCAAGTACTGTATCAATCTTCAAAGATAAAGAGAAAGGGGATGTATTGGATGCAACATTATCCAAATCTGTTTTCGTCAATTAAAATTGGGAAAACAACTGTGAAAAATCGTATTTTTATGCCGCCGCTGTCTACAAATCTGGCAGATCACGGGTATGTAACAGATGCTCTGGTGGAGCATTATTCTAACAGGGCAAAGGGTGGTGTCGGCCTGATTATTACAGAGGTGACGACGGTGGAGCCGACTTATACTTATCTGCCGGGGGATATGTCGATTTATGATGACAGCTATATACCGGGATGGAAGAAGCTGGTAGATGCTGTGCATCAATACGATACGAAGATCTTATCCCAGCTGTTTCATCCTGCATACATGGCATTTCCGGTACCAGGAACTCCGCAGCTGATCGCGCCTTCGAACGTCGGTCCTTATTATGCAAGATCAGCGCCGCGTCCTGCTACGGTCGAGGAGCTGCATACGCTTGTAAGGCAGTTTGGAGAGGCGGCGCATCGCTTTAAGCAGGCAGGCGGAGATGGGGTAGAGATACAAGCTGCACATGCGCATGGGCTGCTCGGAGGTTTTTTGACACCGCTGTACAATAAAAGGACGGATGAATATGGGGGAGACATGAACGGACGTCTGCGTCTGACTCTGGAAGTAATCAGGGAAGTGAGAAAGATGTGCGGAGAAGATTTTCTGATTGATGTCAGAATCTCTGGAGATGAATACAGCGACGGCGGGCTGACATTAAATGACATGATTTATGTATCTAAGCGGCTGGAAGCCGAAGGAGTTGATTTTATCCATGTATCAGGCGGAAATACGATTAAGCGCGGCAGCTCCATGCCTGCACCGGGAACATCTCCGGCTCCACATGCACGTGCTGCAGAGGAAATCCGCAGGCATCTGCATATTCCGGTTTCTACAGTGGCAAGAATCAATGAGCCGTGGATTGCAGAGGAGCTGATTGCAAACGGGAAGACAGATATCTGCATGATCGGCAGGCCGAATCTATGTGACAGCGAGTTTGCCAATAAAGCCTTTGCCGGAAAGACCGATGATATCCGGCCGTGCATAGGCTGCGGACGCTGTCTGACAGGCATCATGTTTGGCAAGCCGATCGCATGTACTGTGAATCCTTCCGTTCAGTCGGATGCTGTAACACCGGCTGAGGAAAAGAAGAAGGTGTTGGTTATCGGCGGCGGGCCTGCGGGGATGGAGGCGGCGTATATCGCGAAAATGCGCGGACATGAAGTCGTCCTGTGTGAAAAAACAGAGGAGATGGGAGGGCTTCTGCGTCTGGCTGCCGTACCGATTGGAAAGCAGGAGCTGTGTAAAGTCATCAAATATATGACACGCAGATTACAGAATGCCGGAGTGGAAATCCGCAAAAACTGTGAGGTGACACCTGATATAATCGCATCTGAGTATGACGGATATGAAGTAATCTGCACGACTGGAGCGAAAGCAAAGGAAATCGAAGCCTACAAGTGCTTCAAGCACACAATGACAGCGGATGACATTTTGTCTGGAAAAGGATTTCCGGGCAGAAAAATCGTGATTCTGGGAGGTGGCTCGGTCGGCTGTGAGACGGCGGATTATCTGGCTCCGCTGATTGATGACAGATTTCCTGCAAACAGGGATGTGACGGTGATTGAGATGACAGACGCGCTGATGGCAGGAGAAGGCGGCGCCGCAAAGAGCGTATTGACACAGCGGCTGATGAGAAAAGGCGTAAAGCTTGAGCTTAAGAGTATGGTTACAAAGGTAGATGAGACAACGATTACTTATGAGAAGGGCGGAAAAGAGTATGTCATAGATGATGCTGATACACTGGTATTCGCAGTGGGATATACACCGATTCCGGTCGCTTATGAAAATATGCATATTCTTGGAGATGCAGGTCAGGTAGGAAATTTGAAGGATGCGATATCATCTGCTTATGAATTTGCGAAAGCTTTATAGGCAAATTTGATATAAGCTTATTTTCTAAGATACAGAAAAAATAGAATAAGCAGATCTGATTGTTGACGATATAAGTCTATTTTAAAAGATACAGAAAAAATAAAATAAGTAGATTCTGATTGTTAACGATATAGGTCCATTTTTAAAGGTATAGAAAAAATAAATAAGCAGGTCTGATTGTTAACAATATAAGTCCATTTTTAAAGATACAAAAATAATAAATAAGCAGATCTGATTGTTAACAATATAAGTCCATTTTAAAGATACAGAAAAAATAATATATGAATTTTTATAACATGAATGGATAGAAAAGATTTAGGCAGGAATGAACAGCACCATTTATTTAAATTCATGTGATTTTTATTAAGAATCTTTTTGTCAAGAATATACGACTATTGAAAATTTGATTGCAAATTTAGATGAAAGGGATTGGACAATTCATTATGAATAAAAAAATATTAGAACCAATAAAAGTAGGTAATATGACGTTAAAAAACAGAATAATGTTTCCGCCGCTGACCACTGGATATGAAGAACGTGACGGGTCAATCGGGGCGCGAAGCTTTGCGTTTTATGAAAGGCTTGCAAAAGGAGGGGTTTCTTATATCGTAATCGGAGATGTGGCGCCGGTACGCACAGCATCTCCAACACCGATGCTCTATGATGACAGTCAGATTCCGGCATTTCAAAAGCTGGCGGATGCACTGCATACCTATGACAGCAGACTGGCGCTGCAGATTTTTCATCCAGAATATGACGTGCCGGGTGTCGGAAAGCTGATTATGGCAGCTGGGATGGCACGTAAGGCTGCTGCCGAGGCACAGGCTGCCGGAAATGAAGAAGAGTATAAAAAACAGGCAGAGCAGGCAGAAAAGACGACAAAAGATGCATATGCAAAGCTGCGTCATGATATGCAGCATTTTGTAGATGAGGCTTCGGTAGAACAGCTGGCGCAGATACGGGAGAGCATCGCGCAGTGTGCGGCGAGGGCGCAGAAAGCCGGTGTCGATGCAGTTGAGGTGCATGGAGACAGGCTGCTGGGGTCTATGTGTTCTAAAATGCTGAATCACCGCACGGATGAGTATGGAGGAAGCTTTGAGAATCGTACACGATTTGCATTGGAGGTAGTGGCAGCAATCCGTAAGGCAGCGCCTGATATGGCAGTAGAGTACAAGCTTCCTCTTATTACTGTGAATTCAGACGGTACGCTGCGTGGAAAAGGCGGGTTAGAGGAAGAAGAAGTGGTAGCATTTGCAAAGCTTCTGGAAGAAGCAGGCGTAGATCTGATACAGGTAGCGCAGGCAAATCATACTGGAAATATGGGCGATACGATCCCGCCGATGGGTGATGTGCCATACAGCTGGACACTGCCGGTGGCAAAGCGTGTAAAAAATGCAGTGAATATTCCAGTTGCCACGGTGGGAAGGGTCATTACAGTAGAAGCAGGCGAGCAGATTCTGGAAGACGGCGCGGCGGATATGATCGGATATGGCAGGTCTCTTTTGGCTGACCCGGATATTGCCGCAAAGACAGCTGCTGGTGAATGTATCAGAGAATGTCTCAACTGCAATAAAGGATGTGTGGACGCGATTCAGAACCGACGCTATATTTCCTGTGTACTGAACGCAGAAAATGGCGACGAGGAGACAATTTATATAAAGCCTGCAGATTCAGTGAAAAAAGTAGCTGTCATCGGAGCTGGAATCGCAGGACTTGAGGCAGCACGCGTGGCAGCAAAGCGCGGTCATAAGGTAGTGCTGTTTGAAAAAGAGGATAAAATCGGGGGACAGATTCATCTGGCAGCCGTGCCGCCTAGAAAGAGCGAGATCTTACGTGCGGTAACGTATTATGAGAAGATTCTGCCGGTGCTGGGAGTAGAGCTGCGGCTTCATACGATACCAGATGCACAGGAGCTGAATCAATATGATGTTGTGATTGCGGCAGTCGGCGCACACAATATGGAGCTGCCGATGCCAGCAGAAAACAGTCATGTCGTTTCCTCATGGGATGTTTTAAATGGAGCGGATGTATCCGGCACCTGCGTGGTCTTAGGCGGAGGACTGGTCGGCACGGAGACGGCAGAATATCTGGCTGAAAAAGGTAATAAGGTCATTATCGTAGAAATGCTCGATAAGATCGCGGCAGGAGAATCAGCTACCGTGATGCCGCTGATTACAAAAGATTTTGAGGCGCATGGAGTAGAGCAGCATGTGAATACAAAGGTGAAAGAGATTCGGGATAATGTCATTTATGCAGTTCATACGAAGGATGGCACAGAAGTAACGATCAGCGCAGATACCATTGTAAATGCACTTGGCTCGAAAAAGAATGTATTTGATGAAAGCGGTATTACGGCGCAGATTACCTATGTAGGAGACTGTTCTGGCGAGCATACGGCAGACATTGCGGCAGCGGTGCGCAGCGGATACCATGCAGCGAACGGTATTTAAAGCTTTGCACTGTAAAATTATGGGTCTGTTAAAGACGGGCTGAAGCAGCATGTAGAATTTTAACGAATTCTTGCATTCGGGGCAATATTATAAGTATGCTGCACAAAATCGCCGCTCGAACTTAAAACTTGTTCTTACGGAATGTGCAGTGAGTGCGCATTCCTGACATATATATAGTAATCTTTATTGCGTACCTGACGAGATAAAAATGTCAGGTGATATATCTCATGAACAAGAAGTTCTATGATAGCGTAGACTAAGTTCCTGATAGATTCATTTCCAGCAAAGCTTGATTTATCAACGTTTTCGGGCGTACTTATGATTCAGAAGCTTATGATTTGTTATATTATTATCCGTTTTGCTGGGGGGATAAGGTTTTGTGCAGCTGTTGTTTAGAAAGATGGAGTCTGGCATCTGTGAAATCGGCTTTAGAAATTCCCCTTCAGATCTATAATGTCATCAATAGGCACAGATAATCCTTCCTGCATTATGAGTATGCGCTGATATGGGTCTATCCTTTTCACAATGCCAGAAAAATCTACATAAGAGCCTCCGGCTTTATTTGAGTCCGGCACGAAATAGGTAATTTTTATTTCCTGCGGGTTTGCAGAATTTTCCAATACAGCTTGTAGTTTTTGATCCAGGATGCTTTTGGCGTTTTCGTCTAATTCTATTTTTTCGGTGGTTATGCGTTCGGTTTCTTTGATTGCTTCATGGTGCCCTGTCAGGGCAGCAAAAGGTGAAAACTGGGCTGCGCGGTCAGCCAGCGGCATATGTGGATGCGTGGCGGATACATGGTGCGGCAGGTGAATAATGTCTTCGTAGGAATGAGGATAATGATTATGAAAAGGTCTGCTCATGCTGACAGCTCCTTTCGTTGTTTGATATTACTGCTTTTTATTTTTTGAGCACAAGCTGTAGTGCGAAGGAACTATAAATAATAACTGCTGATATTGCTTGTCTTTTGCTCCGATAGCGTTGCTGCTTTGCGCCTGATTTTGAGACAGCACTCTCGAAAAAAATGTGGCGCACGATTCAGCAGTTATTTGTTTACAGTTCCTAAGCTTTGTGCCCGCCGATCTGTTGATTGCGCATGGCTGCAGTGGCTCCATCTTCAAAGTTCATTCCTTTTAAGACGGCATTTTTGCCAAATTTCTTTTTAATACTAAGTACTGCCAGCTGCATTTTCTTTTCCCGCTCCAAAGCGGCTTTTTCTTCGGCTTCATGCATTTCTAATGCATGGTAGTCTGTAAACAAATCCAGCTGTTGGTATTGCGTGTCTTGTGCGGCTGCGTCTGTTTCATTGATTACATGATTTGCCGTCAGCGTAATTCTTCTAAGCAGCAGATGCTTGTCTGCAATTCGTTCGTAAAGCATAGTCGCTGCATCCATAATTCGCCTTGTGGATGAGGTGGCACGGCTTAGGTTTGTGGAGCCGTGAGCGTGTTTTGGGACGCTGCGTCCGTAATGGTCTGTGGAGACTGGGCCGCGGTATTTTTTTCGGATTTCAGGGTCGGACAGGTTTTCTCTGTCGTAGCCGATTGTCAAAACGATCTGGTCTGTGACCAGCTGCTTGTCTACGAGGCTGAGAACGAGGAGGTCTGCCATCTCACGTACGACCAGCCTGCCTTCGGAAAAGTTATACGGGCGCTGCAGCACCTGGCCGGAGCATATGCTGTTTGTTTCCGGCTTGTATGCTTTGATCTGAGCAATCGTGCAAGGCTCCCATCCCCATGCGTGGTCAATAAGAAGTTCGGCATTAATGCCAAAGAGGTTGTACAGCAGTTCTTCGTTGTAAAAATCGCTGGGCTTTCCAATGGAGCATCTTGCAATATCACCCATAGTATAGAGCCCGTTATCTTCTAATTTTTTTGCATATCCTCTGCCGATGCGCCAAAAATCTGTGAGTGGACGGTGGTTCCAGAGAAGCCTTCGGTAAGAGCTTTCATCCAGTTCGGCAATCCGTACGCCGTCTTTGTCAGGCGTAATATGCTTTGCGCCTATATCCATCGCGATCTTGCATAGATAGAGATTGGTGCCGATTCCGGCAGTAGCAGTAATTCCCGTATTTTTAAGAATCTCCTGAATCAGCTTCATCGTAAGCTCACGGGCTGAAAGCTGATAAGTGTTTAAATAATGAGTTACATCTATAAATACTTCGTCTATGGAGTATACGTGTATATCTTCCGGTGAGATATAATTGAGGTAAATGTTATATATTTTTGTACTGTATTTGATGTAGTAGGCCATCCGCGGCGGTGCTGTGATATAAGCTATGGCAAGCGAATCAGATGCTTTTAACTCCAAGTCGTCGCAGGACTCACCGGTAAAGATCTGACCCGGTGCATCATGCAGTCGTCTGGCGTTTGCTGCTTTGACTTTTTGAACTACCTCAAATAATCTTGCACGGCCGGATATGCCGTAAGATTTCAGAGACGGAGATACTGCCAGACAAATTGTTTTTTCTGTGCGGCTGGCATCGGCAACGACCAGATTGGTAGTCAGGGGATCGAGACCTCGTTCACGGCATTCCACAGAGGCATAAAATGATTTGAGATCGATGGCAACGTAGGTATGGTTTTCCTGTGTCATGCTGACAGTCTCCTCTCTTTCGAAAAATTTACAGTTCACTTCCATCCCAAAAGAAAGATGGCTGAGAACATGGAGTCATGTATGCTTGCCTATGGGCTTTGCGAGTAAATCTACATGCGCATTTTGTGTACCGCAAAGAATGAATGTCGTGAGCACACATGGACATCGTGCGCTGTAGGTATCCCTGAATGAAGTCGTTTCGTGATGGGACTTACATGGTAAGCCGCATCTAATATATTCTATATGACATTATAACAGAATATACGTTCGAAATCAATTAAAATATCAAGTTTCTGGCTGGGGTGTGAAAAACTGCAGGAAGTGACACAGAAAAATAAGAATTTTCCTGAATATTAAAGTTATAAATATTTCATTTTTTTATTGGCATTAGCAGCTTCAAGTGATATATTTATCACACGAAGAAGTTATAAATATATCATACGGAGGTTTCAAGATTGAAAATGAGAAGTAGAGGGTATCCATTACCTTAAGCACACGACAAACA
>CANDMV010000065.1 GCA_947385875.1 uncultured Eubacterium sp.
TGGAGGATGCGGTACAAAATTATAATGCCCAGAATGTGACAGGCAATCCAGTCTTGGATACGATATTGACACAGAAGAAAATATTTTGTGCCCAAAACAAGATTCAGTTATCCTGCATGGCAGACGGAAGGAGGCTGCAGCAGATTTCTGTCCGTGATATAAGCATTATTTTTGGAAATCTTATTGATAATGCAATAGAATGTGTGCTTCAGCATGAAGAGGAAGAAGACCGGCTGATACAGGGAGAGGTGTATCAAAAAAACGAATTTCTTATGATTAAATTCTGTAACTGTTTCTATGGCACGCTGCAGTATGAAAAGAATCTGCCGATTACTACAAAGGCAGATAAAAATAGCCACGGATACGGCTTGAGAAGTGTGCTGTACACTGTGAAGAAATATCATGGAACGATGAAGATCAGTGCAGAGAAGGGATGGTTTACTGTAAAAATATTATTGCCGCTCCAAACTACAGACAGCTAAAAAGCTACTGAATTACAGACAGCGGAATAAACTGCCCAATCATATTTTGAAAACCAATCATGTGGTAAAAAGTGCAGATTATGTAAAAAATTTCCCCTTTTTTTCAAATATGATATTTTAGGACTATATAAAAGTATCATATCAAAGGAGGAGAGAAAATGGCATTTAACACAGAAGATGTATTGATGGTTGTGCAAAACATTAAAGGATACCTGATCCTGATGGCAGCAGCCCTGGCGGCTGCGATTGCAATAACGGTTCTGCTAAGAAAAATGGAAAAGGAAAAGCGGCGTATGCTGCGGATTCAGACTTGGATTGCATTTGTGCTGATCGTCACGGTGTGTGTCAATGTAATTTGTCTTGGTGTTTACCGGGATACACTGAATGTAGCGCTTCAGGAGAAAAAGTTTATTTCAGATGAATCAAAAGCAGCGACAAGAGAGGCTGTTTTGGAGACGGCATCTGAAGGAATCGTTCTTGCTGAGAATGAGGAGCAAATCCTGCCGCTTGCAGATACTGAGAAATTGAATGTTTTTGGATGGGCATCTACAAATCCTATTTATGGAGGGAGCGGGTCAGGTTCATCTGATGCTTCTACAGCAGTTTCCCTTCTTCAGGGATTGACAGATGCAGGGATTGAGATTAATACAGAGCTGAGTGATTTTTACACTGCTTATGCAGATACAAGACCACAGGCGGGTACCTCGGTTCAGGATTATACACTGCCGGAACCGACAGCAGATAGTTATTCGCCAGAGATAATAGAACACGCAAAAGGTTTCTCGGATTATGCTATGATTGTAATTTCCCGCGTGGGAGGGGAATGCTTTGACCTGCCGAAGGATATGAATGAAGTCATTCATAATGAAAGTTTTGACCCGGAAAACGGTTCCATTGCGGAAAATGGAAAGTATGATAATAATGGAGACTATGATGATTTTGAAAAAGGACAGCCATATCTGTCGTTAAGCAGGACAGAGCGCGATCTGGTGGATTTGGTCTGCCGAAATTTTGAGAATGTCGTAGTTGTATATAATGGCTCTAATACGATGGAAATGGGATGGGTAGAGGAATATGAGCCGATCAAAGGCGTTCTGCTCTGTCCGGGAACAGGAAGCACCGGTTTTGCAGCATTGGGGAAGATTATTTCAGGGGAAGTGAATCCATCTGGAAAGACAGCAGATACGTGGGTTTATGATTTTGCAAAGACGCCGTATTATAACAATGTCGGAGATTTTACATATAAAAATATTGACGATTATATTCAGCAGATTATGAAAGCGGATGAAACATTATCTCCGGGGGCATTTGTAGACTATGTAGAAAATATCTATGTCGGGTATAAGTTCTATGAAACGGCTGCAGAAGAGGGGATCATTGATTTTGATAAAACTGTAAAATATCCATTCGGCTATGGACTCTCCTATACTGAGTTTAAACAGGAAATGGGAGAAATCATCAAAGATGAAGAGGGTAATCTGAATTTTGATGTAACTGTAACAAATAAGGGAGATACCGCAGGCAAAGAAGTGGTTGAGGTCTATTACACCCCTCCATATACGAACGGCGGGATTGAAAAGGCTTCTGCGAATCTGATACAGTATGAGAAGACAGATTTATTAGAGCCGGGCGAAAGCCAGATCCTTAAGCTTACATTTAAGGAAGAAGACATGGCATCTTTTGATACCTATGGGGAAGGATGTTATGTATTGGAGAAAGGTGTTTATAAAATCAGCCTGCGTGCAGGATCCCATGATATACTTGATGAAAGGGAGTATGAGGTCGGTTCTGCAGTTATTTATAACGAGGAAAATCCGAGACAATCCGACGACACGGCGGCGGTTGTAAGATTTTCCGATGTGGAGGGAGATGAAAGCTGTCACATCACATATTTGTCCAGAAAAGATTCATTTGCAAATTATGAAGCGGCAGTATCCGCTCCAGCTGAAGAACAGTATAATATGAGTGATACACTGCGTGAAAATTATATGTCGAATGCAGGCTACAGCTCTGAAGCTTATGATAATGCAGATGATGAAATGCCTGTTATGGGAGCCAAAAATGATATCGAACTGATGCAGCTGCGTGGATTGGATTATAAAGATCCGATGTGGGAGCAGCTTCTGGATGAGCTTACCTATGAAGAGATGGCAAATATGATCGAATTCGGCGGATGGAATACAGTTGCTATTCCTTCCATCGGAAAGATTGCAACCAATGACTGTGATGGGCCTGCCGGAGTAAATAATTTCTTTACCGGGCAGCAGGGAACCGCTTTGTGCGTAGAGGTAATGATTGCGCAGACATGGAATAAAAAGCTGGCATATAAAATAGGAGAAGTTATCGGACAGGAATTTGCAGATGTAGAGAACTTTGGATGGTATGGGCCGGCGTTAAATACGCATCGTTCTGCTTTTGGAGGAAGAAACTTCGAATATTATTCAGAAGACGGTGTGCTGTCAGGTTATCTTGCGGCAGCAGAAGTCAGCGGTGCTGCGTCAAAAGGAGTCTATGCCTACATGAAGCATTTCGCGTTGAATGATCAGGAAATTAATACAAGAGAAATGCTGTGTACGTGGGCAACAGAACAGTCCATGCGGGAAATATTCTTAAAGCCTTTTGAACTTGCAGTTAAAAATTTTGAAGGATCCTGCATTGGAATCATGAATGGATTCAACTATATCGGCACAAACTGGACAGGTGCAAGCCATGCGCTGCTGACAGAGACGCTGCGTGATGAGTGGGGATTCCGTGGAATGGTCATTACGGATTATTTCGGTGGCTATGGTTATATGAATGCAGACCGTGGCGTGCGTGCAGGAACAGACCTGATGCTGAATATGACAAGCCAGTATGCACATTTGAGCAATACAAGCGCTACTTTGACACAGGCAGTCCGTCAATCTGCCAAGAATATCTTGTATACAGTTGTAAACAGCGGTCAGTATTCGGATGGAGTTTACAGCAGTACTGCGGCTATGCCGGGGTGGCAGAAGCTGCTGATTGGTATAGATGCGGTGCTGGGAATCTTGCTTGTATTGTCTGAAGCCTTGGCTGTAAGAAGCTGCGGGAGAAAGAAAAGCAATCATAATTTGAGTTAATAACAATTATTTCACACCTTGTCCAGAAAACGGTTATCTGGTCAGGGTGTGAATAAATCAAATGTAACCGTCAATACCCAAAATGGAATACGGTATACGCATGGTTGTGATTTTTGATAAAATTTTCAATGTATACAAAATATTAAAATTCCTTCAATGCATTATTCAGCTTTAAAAAGTAAAAATAACAACTTTTTTTTCTCCGATAGCGCTGTCAAAAAATCAGTTTCATAGCCCGCTATGCGCCTGATTTTTGACAGCATTCTCGAAGAAAAATCAGGCGTACTATTCAGCAGTTATTTATTTACAGTTCCTTATTATTAGAGTTTTTATAGCTTGAAATGACTCGTTTGTCTCTGAAGATTGTCGCTTAATTCTGCGAGGATGGTCGTTTCATTGCGGCAGTCTTCAATCGTATCCGACAGTGTCTGCATACTTGCGCTTGTCACTTGTGTGGAAGATGCATTCTGTTCAGAAATCGAAGACAGCTGCTCGATAACGCTGTGGATCGTATCTTTCTGCTCTGTCAGTCGTTTGGTCTGTTGGTAGATATTATTTGAAGCAGCAGATACGGCATCTACTTCCGCAATCAGTTCTTGGAATGAGACTTTTGTCTGATTCAGCATTTGTTTCTGGCTGTCGGCATCCTGCCGGACTTCTTCCATTCTTTGAACACTGATGCCGGCATTTTCCAAAAGCTCCCGTATTACGTTTTCAATCTCATGGGCGCTGCAGGATGAGCTTTCAGCCAGCTGCCGGATTTCTTCAGCCACAACGGCAAAACCTCTGCCGGCCTCTCCTGCGCGGGCAGCTTCGATTGATGCGTTTAATGACAGCAGGTTGGTCTGTTCAGCGATATTCTGAATCATCTGTATGGCATCTTTGATTTTTTCAGCAGAATCATTGGTAGCAGCGGTCTGTTCGGATACTGTCAAGATGTTTTTTGTTGTTTTTTCATTCATATCGATCAGCTCTGCGAAGGTTTCATTTGCCTGATTGGATAATTCAGTCATTCTGGTTACCGCGTTTTCCAACGTTGTGCTATTTTCAGAATTCTGCTCAATGACATCAGCCATATTGTCTACCTGTTCGCGTGCAGATACTGTTTCTTCTGCCTGCGTGCTGCTTCCGACTGCAATGCCTTCTACGGAAGTATTAATTGTCCCGACATTTTTTACAATATTGGAAAATTTATCTAAGAATTCATTGTTGCTTGAGTTTAACTGTATCGTCTGTTCGCTGATTGATGAAACTATTTTCTTTAGATCAGTATGTAAGGATGAAACTGCATCTGCGATGACATCTATTTCATCTTTGCGGCCTGATTTTGCGGCAGGGATTTCTCCGCTCAAATCTCCGCCTGCAAGCACTTCGATCCGGCTGGAAGCTCGCTGAATACGCTTGGTAATAGAATTTGACAAAAGAATGGATATTGATGAACATATGATATAAGCGGCAGCTCCGACTGCCAGCAGAATCAGTATAATCGTTCTTTTAAACTCCTGGATGTGGTCTTTAGGCTTGCCGGCAAACAGCATACCGCTTTCTGTAGGAATATAATAGCCGTAATAAGCAGTGCCGTTTATCATAATATCAGAAGTAAAATAGGACTCTTTTTGATTCAGGACAAGATCAATCACCGTCTGGTCGGCTTTCGTCCCAACAGCTCCTTTAATCGAGCTTTCCACTCTTGTATCGCCTTCAAAAACAGTCAGGTCAATTTCTTCGCCTTTATTTCTTAAATACGACGAATCACCGTTATAACCATCGACTGCTACACGCAGAGTTTCTTCAATACGGATGTCTACTTCGCCAAAAGCAGTCCATAGGCTGAACACAATAAGTATTATGCTCATGGTGAGAAGAGACAGCATCTCCAGAGAAATTAATTTGAATTTAATATTCATTTGTACACCTTTACCCTTTCTCTTTATTTGAATAAAACGGGAATACATATTTCTATTTTATTTTAATTGTTTACCGTGGTCAAGAATTTTTTGTTATAATAGGTTTTAAACCTTTACACATTTTACAGAATTCGTTATAATAACTAAAGACAGCTAATATTTGCAATTACACCTGAAAGGAGAGTAAATGGACGTTATGACAGACAAGCAGTTTGATAAAATATTTCAGATGTTCGAGATGATTCTTGACGGCTGTAAAGACTTAGATGATGCAAAAAGAAAAGTCAGAGAGCTTCGAGATGAAAAGAAAGATAAGGAAAAAGAGGAATAAACTGTTCATAAAAACAGGCGGAAAAGAAACTGGGCTTCTCTGCCTGTTTCTTTTTATATTATTATTATGAAAAATTTTAGTAAAGGCTGATGTGCCGATTCATGTAAAAAGATCTAAAAAAAAATCGGATAAAAGATAAAGGACAACATGGCTTTCTTTGTACGAATGTCATAAAATAAATTCAAAAGTACATGAAAAATAGAAAAAAATAATAAAGATAAAATCAGGAGGAGTGTAACATGGAGAAAATCAAGTTTAATGAAGGCTGGAAGGTCTGGAAAGACCTTGACCCGTTTGAGCTGGTTTTCCGGGTGCCGGATGATGCGAAGGATGTAGATCTGCCTCATGATGCCATGTTCGAAGAAGAGCAGAAACAGGGCGCTGTAAACGGCGGATTTACCGGAAATATCGATGCAGGTGAATACAAATATTATAAGAGATTTTTTGTGCCAAAAGAATACGAGGGCGGACATGTCATGCTGCAGTTCGAGGGCATCTATCGAAATGCCAGCGTATTTATCAACCAGTCGAAGGTCGGCGGAAGCGCCTATGGCTATACGGATTTTACGGTTGAAGCGGGAGATTATTTGAGATACGGAGAGGAAAATGATGTTCTCGTAGCAGTAAAATGCGGTACAAGAAGCAGCCGCTGGTACAGCGGAGCAGGTATTTATCGTGATGTATATCTGATTCATGGCGGCAGCATTTATGTAAAGCCGTACGGCCTGCGGTTTACGACTCTGGAGACGGATGATGACGGGGCATTAGTACGTGTATCGGCAGAGGTTCATAATGACAGCCTGACTGCATGTACCCTGAAGGCGGCGGTCACAATCAAGGATTCACAGGGGCAGACAGTATCTGAATTTACATATCCGGTAAGAATCAACAGCCGCCAGACACTTGATTTTCGTAAAAATATTTATATCGATCATGCGAAGCTCTGGGATGAGTGGGAGCCAAATTTATATACAGTAGTTCTGGCAGTCGCAGATGAAAGCGGGAAACAGCTGGATGTCACAGAGATTACATCTGGTATCCGAAGGCTTTCGCTGGACAGCCGTCATGGACTGCGTGTCAACGGAAATATAGTAAAACTGCGCGGCGCCTGCATTCACCACGATCAGGGCATTTTAGGCTCGGCTGCTTATGATGACTATGAATACCGCCGGATAAAGAAGTTGAAGGAAGCAGGATTTAACGCAGTGCGCTCAGCTCACAATCCGGCTTCTCAGGCGCTTCTCCGAGCATGTGACAGACTGGGTGTCTATGTCATGGATGAGCTTGTGGATGTATGGAATAAGAGCAAAGTAAGCTATGATTATGCAGTAGATTTTGAGAGAAGCTGGGAAAGTGACATTGCCCATATGGTGGATGCGGATTATAATCATCCGTCGGTTATCATGTATTCTACCGGAAATGAGATCTTTGAAATCTGCACGGAAAAGGGAATGGAAACGAGCCGTATGCTGAGCGACAAGTTTCATGAGCTGGATCATACCCGTTATACGACAAACGGAATCAACGGTGCGTTTGCGGCAGGCGACGGACTAGCAAAGATTGTGGACGACATCACAAATGGGGAAGCGGATACCGGAAAAGGCGATGTGAATGTATTTATGGCAGCTCTTGAGAATCATATGCCGCAGATCGTGGCTCATCCGATTATCAGCGATATTTTGGAAAAACTGGAGACATCCATGGATATTCTTGGATATAATTATATGACTTCGCGTTATTTAAAAGATGCCGAAACATATCCAGACCGCGTCATGGTAGGAAGCGAAACATATCCAAAGCAGATCGCGGAAAACTGGGATGCAATCATGCGCTGTCCGGCTGCAGTCGGTGATTTTACATGGACGGGCTGGGATTATCTGGGAGAAGTAACGCCGGTATTTCCTGATTTGATGCATACCGGCGGAGACTTATCACTGATCGGAGACCGCAGGCCGACATCTTATTATAGGGAAATTGTGTTCGGACTGACCAGGCAGCCGTGCATTGCAGTACAAGACCCGGCACGTTATGGCATACCGCGTAATTTCGGGCCGTGGTGCTTTACTGACTGCACATTTAATTATTCCTACGAGGGTCAGGAAGGTAAGCCGATTATGATACAGGTATACGGCGGCGGAGACAGCGTAGAACTATTTGTCAATGGAAAATCTTTAGGAAAGCAGCCTTGCGGAAAAGATACGGCTTTTGAAACACAGTTTCAGACTACATATGAACCGGGAGAATTAGTTGCGGTTGCTTATGAAAATGGCACAGAAATAGGACGTACTTCATTAAAGACTCATAAAAAAGCGTCGGGAGTTGTATTATCATCGGAAAGGTATGAGACGCTTGCATTTGTGCATGTCGATATTGTGGATGAAGACGGACTGCCGGCTGCTGATTCTGCTGCGCCTCTTTCTATAGAAGTGGATGGGCCGGCGGTACTCGCAGCGTTTGGCGGGGTAAAGGCGCAGCACCGTCTTGGATATAGACATACTGATACAACAGCAGGGGAAGGACATGCGCTGGCAGTGCTGAAGCTTAAGAAAGATGCAGGCACAATCAGGGTAAAAGTGACTGGAGAAGGATTAAAGGAATCTATCATAGAATTATAAATATTTTACATAGAATATTTTATGTGAATAAATTTTTCTGTCATTTGATATGTTAAAGAAGGGATGGCTTGAAATGAAAATAGAACACAGAAGGGAGCATCTGCGTGCGTCAATTGCCCGGTGCCGGGACCATTTCCAAAACCGGATTACTCTGCAGTTCATCAGTGGAAAGGCTTGTATGTCAATTGGCTGAATCGGATATTTGCAAAATAGATCCACGTCATTGCTGCATTGAATGTCTAGCCGATGGGCTCATATCGCTGTCAAAATTTTGCCTTGAATGACGCGAATCATTGAGTGCACTGGAGCGTGTTTGAAGAAAGCATTTTTCAAACACGCTCTGGTTTTATTGGAATATTTTTTAATACAGGTAGATCTACTGTTCTACCGCAAATGGAATCAGCGGTTCCTGCTGCATCTGTTTCCGCTTGCGGTATTCCTGAGGCGACATTTTGTAAGCGGAGCGGAAAACTCTTGAAAAATGGTCAGCTGAGTTATATCCGACACATTCTGCAATTTCACTGATTTTCATATGCGTATTGAGCAGATAAGAAACAGCATCTGACATCCGCAGCTGCTTGACAAGCGCCGTAAAGCTGCATCCTGTATTCTGCTTGATGAGAGTGCTTAAATGAGGTTCGCTGTAATGAAAAAATTCTGCAAGAAAAGATAATGTCAGGTTCTGGTAGTTGTGCTGGATATATTGCAGAATCAGGGAAAAATCCGTTCCCATCTGATAATTATAAAACTGGATTGTCTCGCTGTAACAGCGCAGCAGGTGCGAAAAGAATAGATGAATCCAGCTGATGCAGTTGTCGTTGCTGAATGTATCCCATTTGTTGCATTCAAAGATCGAATTGCGCAGAATACGGTTCAGCCAGTCGGTCTCTTCCGAATAAAACAGCAGATAGTTCGATCGGGAGTCTCCCTGAAGGGTAGTGCGAAAAAAATAAGATAGCAGGTTTTTTTGTGACATCAGCGAAAAAAATGTCGTATTAAAAGTGCTTTTGCGAATCATGATACAGTAGATCATGGATGATTCATCATCGATTGTGATGTCATGCTTGGAAAAAGGGGCAATGATACACAGCTCGCCTGTTTTCATAGTCCTGGTTTCATTCTCAAAGTAAAATGTGCAGCTGCCTGAAGCGACAAAATCAATTTCAAAGTAATTATGAGAATGCATGGAAGTCCTCGTGAAGCGTGGATGCCGGAATACAAATGCATCCCTTGACTCTGGAATAATGTCGGATTCATTGACACTGGCACTAAACGGCGCATTTGGATTCAGGGTCAATACGAGCGAGTCGATGACTTTATCAAACATCTCATCTGTCATATCTCCCAGCGTCTTTCCGGCGGGAATCTCCAGAGGAGGGGTATTTGTTAGTATATTTTTGCGGTAGAGATAGTTGGTCATTTCCGGAAACTGCATACGATTCCCGGTTTTCATATAGTATTCTTTTAAATGGCGCTGGAATACGCCATAAGTCGTATAATATGCCATAGCAACTCCTTATATACTCGCGACCAATATGATTTGTCAAGCGAATGCCAGTGAATACGAAACAAACAATTTCTAAAGTATAACAAAATCAGTATGAGAATGCAAGAAATAAATATGAAAATATGTCGGGTTACACCGAAAAATATACATTGCATTGTAAATCCAATTTGTTTAAACTTATTTCATAAAAAAGTCCGGCAGCTGTGAGGGAATATGCGTTACTTTTCACAGCTCAGTCGCTTTTGGGCTGAGGTGTGAAAATCAACGATAAAACTGCTGCCTGCAACATTTAATTCGGGAGGATGATAAAAATGGTAGATTTAAAAGCGAATCCTTTTTTTCTGGATGAAAAAAAAGAATCATGGGTAAAGGAAACACTTGCCGCATTAAGTACGGAGGAGAAAATCGGCCAGATGTTCTGCCCAATCGGAGGGAACATTGAAGAGGATTATCTAAAAGGATTTTTAGAGGAGTTTAAGCCCGGAGCGATGCTGTATCGTCCAATGCCTGCAGCAGATGTACAGAAAACACACCGTTTCATACAGGATCATTCGAAAATTCCAATGTTATTCGGCGCAAACTTAGAATCCGGCGGAAATGGAATCTGCGCAGACGGTACATATTTTGCAAGGCCTATGGGCGTAGCCGCTACGGACAATCCGGTCAATGCATACCGCCTTGGCGCAGTAGCCGGAAAGGAAGCGATCGCAGTCGGCTGCAACTGGGCGTTTTCACCAATCTGCGACCTTGACCTAAACTACCGCAATCCAATTACGAATGTACGTACCTTTGGCTCGAATCAGGAAAGGGTCATTCGTTTTGTAAAAGAGCAGCTAAAAGGATTAAAAGATCATGGCGTAGCAGCGGCAGTGAAGCATTTTCCTGGCGACGGGGTCGATGAGCGCGACCAGCATCTGGTTGCGTCTGTCAACAGTCTGTCAGTAGAAGAATATGATAAGACTTATGGAACGGTTTGGAAAGAGGTGGTAGACACAGGCACGCTTTCCATCATGGTCGGACATATTATGCAGCCAGCCTACAGCAGGTATTTGAATCCAGACCTTCGGGATGAAGACATTCTGCCGGCTACCTTGTCAAAAGAGATTCTTCAGGGGCTTTTACGAGGAAAGCTGGGATTTAACGGTATGATTGTGACAGATGCGACCCCGATGATGGGCTTTAACACTCCGATGAAGCGTTCACAGGCAGTTCCGGCAGCGCTTGCAGCGGGATGTGATATGATCTTATTTAACAAAGACATCCGGGAGGATTATCAGTTTGTACGAGATGCCATTGCAGACGGAAGACTCAGTATGGAGCGTGTTGACGAAGCAGTGACAAGGATTCTCGCGATGAAAGCAGCAATGGGGCTTCCGGAGTCCAAAGAAGCAGGAAAGCTGGTGCCGGGAGCAGAGGCGTTATCTGCTGTAGCCTGTGAAGAGCATAAAAAATGGACAAAAGAGTGTGCGGATGAATGCGTCACACTGGTCAAGGATACCCAGAACCTGCTTCCGATTTCACCGGACAAATATAAGAAAATCCGTCTGTATTTACTGGAAGACCGTATCGGCGGAGGGTTTAAGGACGGAGAAGGCGCGATCGGCAAAGTAAAAGAGAAGCTGGAAAAAGAAGGATTTGAAGTAGCGCTGTTTGATTATACAAAGCCTGATTTTTATGAAATGTTTGAAGGCGGCGTGGAAGACATTAAGAGTAAATTTGACCTTGCAGTATACGTAGCATGTATCGATACAGCGAGCAACCAGTCGGTCAGGAGAATTGACTGGGTACATTTGATGGCTGCGGATGCGCCTTGGTTTATTAATGATGTGCCGGCTATGTTTATTTCGATTGCAAATCCATATCACCTTGTGGATGCACCGATGGTAAAGACGTTTATCAATGCATATACGCCGAGCGAAGAAGTGGTAGAACAGGTAATAGAAAAGATTATGGGACGTTCTGAATTCAAGGGGGTAAATCCGGTAGACCCGTTCTGCAATATTTGGGGCGCTGAATTTTAAATTATTTAAAAAGGAGTTCATATAGAATGAAAATCACAGGTTTAAAAACCAATCATTTAACGAATCCTCTGGGCTATGATATAAAGACACCAAGAGTATCTTTTGAAGTAACAGATACTGAATCAAAAAAGGCGCAGGCAGTACAGATTACAGCCGCGCTGGATGAAGAGTTTGAAAATATTGTATATGATTCAGGCAGATCCGCAGAGATCACACCGATCGGCGCAAATCTGGATATTGAGTTAAAGCCGCGTACAAGATATTATTGGAAAGCTGAGGTATGGGGTGACGGCGGCGATCATGCGGTCAGTGATACCGCATGGTTTGAGACGGCAAAGATGGATGAGCCGTGGGAAGGAAAGTGGATTGGCACCAGTAAATTAAAAGATGTAAATCCGATGCTCGTAAAGGAGTTTACGACAGATAAAAGTTATAAAAACAGCAGAATCTATGTGACAGGACTGGGACTGTATGAACTGTATCTGGACGGAGAAAGGGTAGGAAACGAATATCTGGCGCCAGGCTGTACAGATTATCATATGTGGATTCAGTATCAGACCTATGAGACAGAGATCAAGAGCGGCAGTCATAAAATCGAAGTATTTTTAGCGGATGGATGGTATAAGGGCAGGTTTGGACTGGATCATGCTGTAAATAACTATGGCAGTCAGCATAAGATGATTTTTGAGCTGGTCATGCAGGATGCCAAGGGACAGACACAGCGGATTGTATCAGACGAGACATGGGAAGTGTCTGCGGGAGATGTTGTTACGAGCAATATTTATGACGGCGAGACTTATGTACCGACTTCAAACCAGTCCGCGCGCTATGTGGCGGAGATTTTAGAAGCGCCGGCAGGATGCCTGACAGCCAGATACGGTCAGCCGGTCATTGTCAAAGAAGAAATCAGGCCTATCAGCCTGATTCATACACCGGCAGGTGAGACTGTCATTGACATGGGACAGAATATGGCAGGATTCCTCCGGTTTTATGTGGATGAGCCGAAGGGCGTAAAGATTCATATGCAGTTTGGGGAAGTGCTTCAGGACGGTAATTTCTACCGGGATAATCTGCGTACGGCAAAGGCTGAATTTAACTATATCTCCGATGGCATTTCAAAATATGTACAGCCGCATTTTACATACTATGGGTTCCGCTATGTAAAAGTAGAGGGATTTACAAAAGAGATCGATTTAGAGAAGGTGCGGGGCTGTGTATTATACAGTGACTTAGAGCAGACCGGATGGATTTCTACGAACAATGAAAAGGTAAATAAGCTGATTCAGAACGCGATGTGGGGACAGAAATGCAATTATGTGGATATTCCTACAGACTGCCCGCAGAGAGATGAGCGCATGGGATGGACTGCGGATACGCAGGTATTTTCCGGGACTGCCTGCTTTCATATGGACAGCTTCAATTTCCTTCGCAAGTTCAGCCATGACTTATATGAGACACAGAAAGAATATGGGCATGTGACCGCAGTCGTTCCGGCATTTCATGAGAACGGGCCGACCTGTTCGGTATGGGGAGATGCAGCGACGATCATACCTTGGAATCTGTATCTATATTATGGTGATGTCTCGATTTTGGAAGAACAGTTCGAAAGTATGCGCCAGTGGGTAGATTATATCAAAGGCATTGATGAGGAAAACGGCGGCAGGCGTTTCTGGGATGTAGGATTCCATTTTGGCGACTGGCTGGCACTGGACGGAGAGGGAGATGACGGATTTAAAGGCGCGACAGAAGACGCATATATCGCAACAGCGTACTATTATCATTCTTCAGGCATTGTAGCCAAAGCCGCGAAGATTCTTGGAAAAGAAGAGGAAGCCGCATATTATGCAAAGCTGGCAGATGAAATCAGGCAGGCTCTTCGGGCAGAATATTTTACACCGAACGGTCGTCTTGCACTGACGACGCAGACAGCTTATGCAGTCGCGCTGTATATGGATTTTGCGCCGGAAGGAAGCAAAGAACGCATTGCAGAATTTTTGAAGGAAAAATTAAAGGTCAATAAAGGCTATCTGAAGACAGGGTTTGTAGGAACCTATATTTTAAATAAAGTATTGTCTGATTATGGCAATAATGAGATGGCTTATAAACTGCTGCTCAATGAAGAGATGCCGAGCTGGCTTTATGAAGTCAATATGGGTGCGACCACGATCTGGGAGCGCTGGAATTCAATTCTGCCGGACGGAAAGATCAGCGGAACAGAGATGAATTCACTGAATCATTATTCATACGGCAGTGTCGTAGAGTGGATGTACCGGAATATGGCAGGGCTTCATGTAGAGGAAGAACATCCTGGATTTACACATGTTACGATCGCACCGCAGCCGGATTACCGGATTACAGAATGCCGGATGAAATACAGATCGATGGCAGGTACTTATGAAATCGACTGGAAAGTAGAAAAAAGCGGGGAGTTTGTATTAAACGTAACGGTTCCGTTCGGGGCATCTGCGTCGATTGTGCTGCCGAATACGTCCGAAGAGCCGGTGGAAGTTTTTGCCGGAACGCATTCGTTTAACTATATGCCACAGACGCCGATTATAAAGATTTATTCAATAAAATCTCCATTCAGTGAGCTTTTGGAAAATCCTAAGGCAATGACGGTGTTAGAGAGCTTTGTGCCGGGCTGGCAGGCAGTACCGGGCGGTATGCATGATATGACAGTCGAGATGCTGAACAATACACCGTTCATTAACCTGACAGCGGAGCAGCTGGAAGCATTTAATACACATCTGAAAAACTGTTGATATTAGATAAAATGTTACAGTTCAGAATTCGGCTTCACTATAACGGAATCCGGCTCATTGAAAGTCCGCCTTTGGCGAGGCTTGTTCAGAATAGGCTGAATTGTTACGATAAAAGAACTGTTATGCATGGTGATATGAAAATTTTTTTTGCCGTATTTGTAAGTGGAGGATCGACCAATGGGAATGGATTATAGTAAAATTACGGACTGGATCTTACGGGAAGACTGCTTTGATCCGGAAAAACTGGGGAAATGCGAAGCCGTTATGAGTCTTGGAAATGGCTATCTGGGACTGCGCAGTGCGACAGAAGAGCATTACTTCAATGAAGCAAGGGGCATGTTTGTCGCAGGAACCTTTAATAAATTTGATGCAGATGAAGTAACGGAGCTGCCGAATGCTGCAGATCAGACAGCGATCGATATATTTATTAATGGAGAACGATTCTCTCTGTCAGATGGGACGACGGAGGATTATACGAGAGAGTTAAATATCCGTACAGGAGAACTGACGCGTGCCATGATATGGACTTCTCCAAAAGGAGCAAAAGTAAAGCTGGCGTTTTACCGCATAGTTTCTTTAAAGCGGCTGCATGTCATCGCTCAGCGCATGGAAATAACGCCTATAAATGAAGAAGTATCCATAAAGCTGAAAAGCGGTATTGACGGAACGATGACCAATACAGGAAGCCAGCATTTTTCTGACGGCGACAAGCGGTTTTATGAAAAACGCTTTATTCAATTCGTGCAGACGACAGGACAGTCCGGCATTCATTTTGTCAATACAACCGTACATAAGCTGAATATAGATGGCAGAGCTCTTCCAGCAGACGCTGCTGTATATATCGAGCGCCGTAAGATTTATGGCGGATTTGATCTGACTGTAAGAGCAGGGGAGACGCTTGCTGTCGAGAAATATTCGAATGTCTATACCAGCCGTGATTTCGATACTGAGGGAATGAACGTGACGCAGCTTCAGGAGCTGTCACTGAATGTCAGCAAAGAGCTGGAAGCGCTCGGTTATCAGGCTTTAAAAGAAGAGTCTGCATCCTGCTGGGAAGAAGAAGTATGGAAGCTGGCGCCGATTCAGATTGAAGGGAACGCAATGGATCAGTTTTCGATCCGTTTTGCTCAGTATCATCTGCGCATGATGGTGCCTGCGCATGACGCACGTATGAATATCGGAGCAAAGGGGCTGTCTGGTGAGGGCTACAAGGGACATACGTTCTGGGATACAGAAATCTTCCTGCTGCCGTATTATATCTTTACCGATCCAAAGACTGCCAGAAAGCTGGAAGAATACCGCTATCTGTCCCTGCCGGGCGCACATGCAAAGGCAGAGCATAACCACTATCAGGGCGCTATGTTTCCGTGGGAATCCGCGTGGCTGGACGACGGGGAAGTAACGCCGGAATATATGGACGTAGACATCCTTACCGGCAGGCCGAATAAAGTCTGGTCCGGATTTATCGAGCAGCATATCACAGCGGATGTTGCCTTTGGAGTATGGCAGTACAGTGTCATTACCGGTGATGAAGATTATATGGAAAAATACGGCTATGAACTGATTATGGATACTGCCATATTCTGGGCATCCAGACTGGAGATGGGCGAAGACGGCAAATATCATATCAATGATGTCGTAGGGCCGGATGAATACCGTGAGCATGTGAATGACAATGCGTTTACAAACTATATGGCTCACTGGAATATGCAAAAAGCAATGGAATACTACCATCTGTTAAAAGATAACAAGCAGGAACTGTTTCAGTCATTGAATCAAAAGATGGATCTGGAAAATGCATATGCGAAATGGGAGGACGGCTGCAAGAACATCTATCTGCCGACACCTACCAAGGAGAATATCCTGCCGCAGGATGACCGCTACTTAAGCTGCCGTGACATTGATCTGAGCAAATATAAGGCACAGGAGCACGTAGCCGGGATTACGCGTGATTATAACTTAGAGCAGATTAACCAGATTCAGGTTTCGAAGCAGGCGGATGTGTTGGTACTGTTTTTTTTGCTTGAGGATATTTTTGCGAAGGAAGTCAAAAAAGCTTCGTGGGAGCATTACGAACCGCGTACGCTGCATGATTCTTCCCTGTCGCTTTCTACACATTCGGTACTGGCATGTGATATGGGCGAAAAAGACATGGCTTACGACCTGTTCCGAAAGGCGGCAGCTATTGATCTTGGGCCGTTTATGGGGTCTTCCGATGCCGGAATTCATGCTGCTTCCTTTGGCGGTGTCTGGGAATGCGTAGTCTATGGCTTCGGCGGAGTGCGTATGCTGGGCGGCAGGCTTCGGATCTGTCCGTCGCTGCCGGAAGCATGGACGAAGCTTGCTTATACCATAATCTGGCAGGGGCAGAAGCTTGCAGTAGAGATCACTAAGGATGATGTGAAGATCGAAAATCTGACAGGTACACAAAAAGTAGAAGTGGAAGTAAATGGTAAGGCTTGTACATTTTAAGCTTAAGAATTACAATATAAAACATACATTATGTACTCCATAGCGCATAGCTGTTCATGCGGAGGAATATATGGAAATATACGGATAGACGGCAATCTGGCATAAGGGTGGAATACATGGAAATACACAGATAGACGACAGTTCAATGGATTATAATTAAGAAATTATTTATTCTTTTTCAGATAAAGTAAAAGCTGGGATTTTTGATGATTTTGAGATTAATTTTTCAAAGATAAGTTTGGAATAATCAGTTAAGAAAATCCCGCAGCTGTACTACGGTACAGTCGTGGGATTTTGTTTTTGTTCTTTTGCTTTACTTTAGGAGTTCTTTTTTTTATGAGCATCATGCATGATATGTGAAGCAAGCTCTTTCCCGAAGCTGTAAACTCTGCGGTAATAAGTAAATGTGGATATAATTACAAAACCAAGGCACATGCCTAAAAGTGTCAGCGCACAGTCTGCGGCATATGTCTGCATTGTCTTTAAATCCTGAAGGATAAAATTTACAGCTGCCTGATAGATGAGGTCTCCGGGTATTAAAGGAATAATGGCAGGATACAAAAAGACTGTAGACGGAGTACGAAATTCCATCGCCATAATTTCAGCATATAATGCAGCTGCCATAGCAGCCAGCAGAGAATATATGAGCCGCTCATCTATATAAACCAATAATATTAAATAAATACAGCGTGTGAGCGCCCCTCCAAGCCCCGCCCAGGGCAGCAGTTCTTTTTTGATATGAAAGATAATGCCGAATCCCACCGAAGCGATAAAGGAAACTAAGATCAGCTTGATGCTTTCTACCATTGTATGAGCCCTCCAAACATATAAATACTTAATACCAGTCCAAGTACGATCGCGACAGTTTCCAGAATCACTTTTAAAAATTCCAGAATACCGTTCATCTCGTTGCCGCATAAAATATTGCGGACTGAATTAACCAGAGGAATACCGGGAATAATCATCATGGCATTCACGATCATGATTGTAAAGCAGTGTTCCCCGATACCAAAGCGTACGTATAAAATAGCAAGCGTTCCTGCAATCCACATACTGACTGTATTCACAACGATATGATTAATATTGCGTCTGCCTAAAAATGAAATCAGCCAGTACAAAACCAGTGTGTTGAGATCTGCGCTGATAATGTCCTTGAAAGAACCGTCAAATAAAACAGCAAGGCTGGACATCGCGATTAAATAGCCGATGATAATCGTAGCTTTGGCATAGTCTTTGATTTGTTCAGCTTCCTCAAGCAATTTGGCAAGCTTTCTGGGTGCAGGTGTCTTTTGGCATACCTCTCTGGAGAGCTGGTTGAACCGGCTCAGCTTTTCCAGATGATTGCTTGCGGGCGGTACGCTGATCTGGCGTGTACCGGTGATATTTGTGGGGGATTTTGCGCTGACGCTTATGAGGCTGCTGAGTGAAAAGATACTGATTTCTGTCAGGTGATAGCTGTGGCAGATGCGGTACATTGTATCTTCGACACGTTCCAGATTTGCGCCGACAGAAAGCATTTTACAGCCCAGATTTGCTACAAAGTCAAGTATGTATTCTATATCATTCATAAACAGCCTCCGTGAGTCATATGCAGCTGCAGGAACTGCGGCTGCATGATATAAAAAGTTTAAGATTTTATCTACAATTATACAATAGGTATTCTGATTTAACAAGGCGAATTTGAGCGCAGCTTTGTTACAGTTCAGCCTTCAGCTTCACTGTAACGGAATCCGGCTCATTGAAAGTTCGCCTTTGGCGAAGAGGTTCTAAGCGCCAGTGGCGCTTGTTTAGAACGGACCGAAACGAAGTGTAGAACGGATTCCTACTTGGCATAATTTACATGTTCTTACGTACTTTGCAGTAAATGCAAAGTACTAAGCTGAACTGTTACGTTGCTTTTCACACCTGGGAGGAAAATTCTAGACTTTTTTCTATGCTATGCTAAAATTTCATTCAAAAGTACTGAATCATAACTGTGTAATCAGAGTATACAATGCAGAAAGAGGCAGCCTATGGCAAGAACAGCAGCGATTGGACATCAGAATTTTGAAACCATACAAAAAATAAATTTTTTATATTGATAAGACAGATTTTATACGTGAATGGTGGAAGGGCCGCAATTTGTAACATTGATTACCCGTCCAAGATGTTTTGGAAAAACATTAAACATGAGTATGGCAGAGCAGTTTTTTTCAGTAAAATATGCAGGAAGCGGCACACTGTTTGAGCATCTGAATACATGGAGCCAGAAGTGTTTCCGCAAGCTGCAGGGAACGTATCCTGTTCTCAGCCTTTCTTTTGCAAATGTTAAGGAATCTTATTTTAAGTCTGCGAAAGAAAAGATCTGCCAGCTTCTGGTAAATTTAGCAGGAGAGCGCGGTATGGAGCCTGCTGCTGGCATGTGGATATTTAAAGTAGAGGAATGCACATGGGATGATTTAAAGCAGATCGAAGATAAAAGCTATGATACAAGCCTGATAGAAAAAGGAATCAGTCAGGCTCGTATTCGAAAATATGGGGTTGCTTTTCAGGGAAAAACGGTTTTAATCGGAAGATCATAAAAATAGTATTGAAGTGATAAATCGCAGTTTGAAAATTGCAGCCAAAACAAGTACGAAAACAGTAGATCATAGTTTGGAAGCAGCAGTATAAAAATGCTGAAGTAACAGAGTATGATTTAGCAATAGGGAGGATATTAGATTATGAATTACAAGGGAGTTATATTTGATCTGGATGGGGTGATTTGTTTTACAGACAAATACCATTATCAGGCATGGAAAGAGATGGCAGACGAAATCGGCGTATATTTTGATGAAGTCATTAATAATCGTCTGCGCGGAGTAAGCCGTATGGCAAGCCTTGAGATTATTTTGGAACGCAGCGATAAGACCTACAGTCCAAAAGAAAAGGAAGAGCTTGCAGATAAGAAAAATGAAATCTATAAACAGCTGCTTGCACAAATGACACCGGATGATTTGTCAGAAGAAGTAAAAAATACTCTGGATGAACTAAGAAGCAGAGGCTGCCAGCTTGCCATTGGCTCGTCCAGTAAAAATACGAAGATGATTTTATCTCAGATTGGTCTGGATGGTTATTTTGATGCGATCAGTGACGGCACGAATATTACACATTCCAAGCCGGACCCGGAAGTATTTTTAAAGGCAGCAGAGTATTTAGGAATGCCTGTTACTGATTGTCTGGTTGTGGAGGACGCGCAGGCCGGTATTGATGCTGCTGCAGCCGGAGGCTTTGACGGGGCAGGCATCGGGGAAGCTGCCGTTTATGATAAGACGACTTATCGGCTGAATACTTTTTCAGACCTGCTTGCAGTAGTAAAGTAGTGAGTAAAAATGGAAAATGTATGATCAATATGGGCTGTCGCGGTAAGAATATACAACAAATATTGAAAATATATGATCAATATGGGCTGCCGCAGTAAGAATATACAACAAAATAAAGTAGTTTAATATTATTATAGCTGCTATATTTTGTATGTGTTTTGCTTAGAGCGTGTTTGAAAAATCATTCCCGCGATCTGCACTCCCCACTTTGCGGATAATTCATCCCAAATTTAATCAACATAGCCCGCTATGTCTCATAAATTTGGGATAAATTCTCCATATCATGCCCTGTAGGTACAAAGTGTGAAGCATATCATGCCCTGTAGGTACATCTCACAGAAAGCATCTTTCAAACACGCTCTAGTGCGACAGCGCCATATATATATATCATGGTATGCAGCGTGAAATAATTTCAGTGGAAACTAACCATAAGGACAAAATCATTGGAAATTGATTTTCAATTTCTTCATTATATTTTTATTTAATTTTATTTAATTCATTTAACAGCTTGTCAAATTCATCTTTACTGTACAGACCGAAATTCAGTACATTTCTTATCGGCATAGAAGCAATCATAGCCATAGACATATCATCGCTTACTGCTTTATCAGCATTCTCATTCTGCTCATCTTTTTCGGAACCGCTTCCGAATAATTGATCCATACGGTTTTTAAATTCCAGCCCGAATCTTTCTGTTCTTGGGTCAGACAGAAGCTCTCCGAGTGTTGTATTTGCGTGGATATTTAACGGAAGTACCTTTTTTGTAGTCAGGTGGATTTTTTCCGATAAACGAATATCCTTGGAAGAAGCCGCAATTAGTATTTCGTAATCACCGGAAGCTGCATACCAATCCTGAAGCTTCGTATTGTACCATGCAAAGCTGCGGTAATCCAGCGTAAACGAAGCAGTTTTTGTCTCGCCTGGTTTTAAGGACAGCTTTTCATAGCCCTTTAGTTCTTTCAGCGGTCTGCGGGCAGCGCCGGTCAGGTCATGTACATAGAGCTGGACGATTTCTCTGCCTTCCATAGTGCCGGTATTGGTTACATCTACGGTAACTGTGATGCTGCCGTCGTCTGACATTTCTTTCTTGTCAAGCTTCAGATTGCTGTATGTAAATGTCGTATAGGAAAGCCCGTATCCGAACGGGAATGCTACCGGCATTTCTTTTGCATCGTAATAACGGTAGCCGACAAAAATTCCTTCACGGTATTCTACATTTTCTCCATCTCCAAAGGATAAGTGAGACGGATTGTCAGACAGCTTATAAGGAATCGTTTCTGCCAGCTTGCCGGATGGATTGACTCTGCCGAATAAAAGGTCAGCGACAGCTTCTCCGACTGCCTGTCCGCCGAGATATGCTTCCAAAAGCCCCTTTACATCATCAAGCCACGGCATTTCCACAGGAGAGCCGTTATGCAGCACTACGATTGTATCAGGCTGTAAAGCAAGGATTTCTTTTATCACACGGTTCTGGCAGTCCGGGAGGCGCATATGCCTGCGGTCATATCCTTCCGATTCAAAGCTGTCAGGAAGCCCGGCAAATATAACAACTTTATCCGCCTGCTTACAAGCTTCGACAGCTTCTTTTGCAAGCGCTTCCTCGTATACGTCATCGGTACAAGAAAAGCCTTTGACATAAGTAACATTTGGCAGATTTGACACCTGGTCTAAGACACTGCTGACGCGGAAGCTGTTAATGTGTGAGCTGCCGCCGCCCTGATAACGTGGTCTGGATGCAAATTCACCCACAAATACGATCTTTTCCTCTTCTGAAAGCGGAAGTACTGAGTCGTTTTTTAATAGAACCATAGACTCTTCTGCGATCTTTTTAGCCAGCGCATGATCGGCTTCCAGTGTAAATTCCCTGACTTCTCTGTGATCTGCATATTCAAAAATAATGCGCAGAATTCGCTCTACCGCCTGATCTAAGACAGCTTCATCCAGAGTATTATTTTTTACCGCTGCAATAATCTCCTGGTCATTAACGCCGCCGGAACCAGGCATTTCCAGCTCAAGTCCGGCTTTCAGTCCGGCAGCACGTTCGTTGACAGCGCCCCAGTCTGACATGACATATCCTTCAAATCCCCATTCATCCCGCAGGACATCTGTTAAAAGCCAAGGGTTTTCAGAAGCGAAAGTTCCATTCACTTTATTGTAAGAGCACATCACCGTATATGGCTGGGATTTTTTTACGGCTGTTTCAAATGCAGGCAGGTAGATTTCACGCAGCGTACGCTCGTCTGCGTTGGAAGAGCAGCTCATACGGTTGTATTCCTGATTGTTGGCAGCAAAGTGCTTGATCGAGGTGCCGACATGATGCTCTTGCACGCCTTGTATAAATGCAGCCGCGGTTTCTCCTGCCAGATATGGGTCTTCAGAATAATATTCGAAATTGCGTCCGCACAAAGGAGAACGCTTGATATTGACTGCCGGACCGAGTACGACCGATAAGTCATTTGCCTGTGCTTCTTTGCCGATCGCGTCACCAAAAGTATGCATCAGCTCGCGGTCAAAAGAGCAGGCGCTTAATACAGCCGGAGGAAAGCAGACTGCTTTGATACTGTCATTGATGCCAAGATGGTCTCCTTTTTCATCCTGCTTGCGCAGTCCATGAGGGCCGTCGCTGACCATTACGCTGGGAATCCCCAGACGTTCCACACCTTTTAAATGCCAGAAGTCCAGCCCGGAGCACATGCCGGCTTTTTCTTCCAGAGTCATTTGGCTTATTAGTTCTTTGAGATTTCGATTCATTGTGAATAGAACTCCTTTCTATAATTATTTGTCTGAATATGCAGCAACAGTGAAGTGTTACCAGCTGTAATATTATTCTAACAATTTTAAATCATAAATAAAGTAAAATATTGTGAAAAATAATAAAATCTTGTTATATTGCAAAAAATACCTTGGCGGACTCATATTGCCATGCTGGAGCGTGTTTGAAAAATCATTCCCGCGATCTGCACTCCCCACTTTGCGGATAATT
>CANDMV010000066.1 GCA_947385875.1 uncultured Eubacterium sp.
ACTCCTGCAGCCCTGCTGCCGTCATCATGAAAATGCTGTTCACGGATTGTCCATACTCCTGCACTGTATACTATAATGATAAGGCAGGAATATTTAAATCTTCAGAATAACTCTTTAGGTTTTATGAATCTTTCAAGGTTATTTCACTGTTCAGTTATCAATGTCCTGAGTGCTGTTCTCACAGCTCGTTTATTATATCACACTGTTTTCTACTTGTCAACAACTTTTTTATTTTTTTCTGTTCAAGTTATTTGTGATGACTTTTGTCACAGCTGTTATAATTTAACACTTTTTCAAATGCTTGTCAATAGTTTTTTGATTTTTTATTTTTCTTTTCAATCAAAATCTTATTAGCCGCTATCACCGCGACGAATGTTATATTAGCATAGATATTTTATTGTGTCAACCATTTTTTTACATTTTTTTATTTTTATTTATTAAAATATTTCAGCAGTTCCAAAATTCGATTCTGATCATATAAATTTTTTAATACACCATTTTCTTCTATCATAGAAATCAATCTTGCACTGGACGGAAGAAAATCCGTTATTTTTATTAAAAGAAATACGATCCATATCACAAGAAACGCTTTTAAAGCCCCTGCAATAAATCCCATAACCATATTCGCAATATGGATTCCCGGTGTCTTTGAAAACATATCCAGCTGCCGCCCTATTATAAATATTATGATCGAAATAATAAGCAGTGCAGTGACAAATGCAATTAGATTAACAAAAAAATCTGCCATCATTTTAGCTGCCTTTTTATAAATTCCCTGTTGCTCCATAAGATCTGCTGCTGCCGCCCCGGATCCCTTCTTTAATTCTTTTTCAATCTTCTTCGGCAGCTTAAGCCATGACGGAATTAAATCTGT
This sequence comes from uncultured Eubacterium sp., assembly GCA_947385875.1. Classification (GTDB taxonomy): domain Bacteria; phylum Bacillota; class Clostridia; order Lachnospirales; family Lachnospiraceae; genus Eubacterium_J. Next base: position 875 of record CANDMV010000066.1, read on the forward strand.
CAAATTATTCTCATCAAGCTGCCGAATGACCTGTTCCCGTACATAATCCTCGCATCCCGATTCAATTTGCTTTGATAAATTTGTTCCATCAATGACATGGCTGATCTGTGGAGCTGCCAATACGACAAAAACAACAGCAACAAAAATAGATACAATAGAATAAACCACTTTCAAAAAACCTTTGTGAAATCCGCGCAGGGCAGAAAGCACGATATATGCCATCACTACTAAGTATAACCAGTTCATAATTATATTATTTATCCTCTATTCATCTTTTATTCATCACTTAATCTAACTAGGTCAGTTTCTCCGCTTAATACAAAAAGATACTCTAGCTGGTCGCTGCCTGATATGACATCGTAAATATTGCGGTCAAATGTATGCTCAAACCTCTTATTTCCTCTCACTGTATATAAAACTACACTTTTTTCATTCCTGACACACAAAAGCCCATTCTGCAGAAATCCAATCTCTGTATAATCTAATCCAAGATCCTGTTCAAGCACAGTTTTTCCATGCATATTATAAATGACTGTGTGATACCCTTTTGCAGACTTTGGGTTATCATAAGTCAGACCAAAATATCGCTCATTATAATATACACTTCGGACAACATCCGTACATTTAATCTCCTGTGCAACTGCCGGCTTCTGCTTTCCCTCATATATTATGACCTTTGTATCACCGAATGCCAGAAGCCTGTCATTGGATACAAATTTAATACTCGGTATTATCATATCAGGATAAGCATAAGACCCAACAATGTTATCTATCTCATTCTGCCCGACAGTGCCATAATTATAAAATACAATGGCAGACTGGACATTTCCTTCACTAATATCAAGCATACTGACTGCTAATTTCTGCGCATCAGCTGACAGTGCAAGATCTAATGGATAACCGCTATTTTCTATATGCAGTCCTCCTTCTGCCAGCCGGCTGCCATCTTTACTGTACATATGTATATAACTCGTGCCCGAATCTTCCATCAGCACTGCCACAGTCCCCTGTCCTGCGATACTTACCCTCTGAATCGGCATTGTCGCCTTGATGGTGCCCTGACGTCCTGCCACATCCATTATAAAAATCCGGCTGCCTCCCTGTTCATATATGGCAAGATAATCCTTACACATTGTCACACACGGTGTCTCCATCTCATAGGTCTGGTTCCAGATCACATTGCCGGACATATCAAAGTAAACAGCTCCATCCTGTGTATACTGCAGTATATTTCCCTCAAATTCCTCAAATTCTGCCGTCTGCATATCTCCCTGTTCCATTTGTTCGACCAATTCATAACCAGTATATGTCTTTCTCTCAAAATAAAAATATGCGGCAAAAATAAATCCGACCACTATGCTGACAACTGCAAGGATCAGAAGCAGAATCTTAATTCTATGAATACGAATTTTCTGTTTCAGCTCGAACAGCTCCTCCGTACTCTGTGCCGGAAGAGCATGTAATTTTGTATTTCCGCTTTTTGCCATTATTGTCTCCTGTGTAATTTTTATGCTTTTGATCCGCCCAAAGAGCAGTTTTATTTTATCTTATTTGACCTTATCTTTCTTTGATCCAACAAAATTATATCCATGACTATTTTTACGGCAGCTCTAGCTTCTGGCCGACAAAAATCATATCCATATCTTCGATCCCATTCAGATCACATATTTTTTTCGCTTTCTTTGGAGTCCCGTATATTTTTTTGCTTATGCCTGCAAGACTGTCTCCTTTTTTAACAATATAATATCCTTGAAGCAGATATGTCTGTGCTTCTGTCAATGCAGACGTCTCCACGCTGTCAGCGGAACTATTTTCGGACCCCTCAGCATTGGATGGTTCCTGCGAGTCCTGTTCATTTTCTGATTCACCTATTTCATCATGCTTCTTATCGCCTGATGCTGCATCACCTTCACCCTGCGCGCCGGATACCACATCGCTTTCACTCTGCACGCCGGGTGATCCGTCTCCTTCGCCCTGCTCTCCCTGCATTCCGTCGCTACTGCCTGATGCCACGCCTCCTTCGCCAAGCACATCCGACACTTTATCATCTTCCTTCGATATATTTATATCTCCACTAGATACATCTGATATTCCATCGCCCTGCTGATCTGCTCTGTCCCTGTTTGTTTTACTTCCATCACCTTTTAGACGATCATAATCCTCAGCCTGCTGCGCATTCTGGCTCATGGCTGGAACATCTCCCTGTCCTGAGATTTTACTGACCGTATTTTCCAGACTCTGCATCTTTTCTACATTATTAACAGTACTGACCCCAAGCACACATACCGCAAGTACAAGCAGCATACTGGTTGTATACAATACGCCGTTCCACTTGCGCGCAGCCAGCTGTGCCTTTTTATCCTGCAGAGTTTCACGATAACTATGTACCAGCGGTTCTTTTATTTCATCCGGCGATATATCCAGCTCCCGATTTTTATTCGAATCGATCATATATTCCTGCATCTGCGGATTTTTTTCATAATATACGTAATACCCTTCCCTCCGCTGCATCATATTTTTTTCGAATACATAAAAAGCTTCTTCTTTTTCCACCTTGTCCATCAAAAACAGCACATTTTTTTGTATATTAAAATTCTGCTTATGGCTGCGTTCAATTTCTGCTGTCAGGCTTGTAGAAGCGCCGCTGATGTCCTGTCCCCAGCCAACAATTTCCAGATTATCGTAATATTTCTTCATCTCCTGATAAATATGAGCCCAAGTATCATCATTAAATTCCATAATACTGTCTTTGAAATACATGTCCTCCAGCCGAATCAGGCCGCTGATAAAATATCTGGTATATTCTTTTTCCCGCTCCATCCGCCCAAGAAGCACAAAGCCGCGGTGAAACCATTCTTCCTGCTCATCCTGTATATGTAAATAGGTATATACATAATCCTCCAGATAGATTCTGGTGCTGCCCGTGCTTGTACCAATCTGGCGGATATTCTTTGGTAGGCCTTTTGTCACATTCTGTTTTTGTTCTGCCATTGAACACACCTCTTTCCATTTTTTTCAGGTATGTCCAATGTAGCACAATAAGCAAGGCCGAATTTGACGTATATTGTTGGTAATTTTAAATAAAAATATTATTATAGCTCAATTCGCCCTTCCAGCGCACGCAGCAGAGTCACTTCATCTATATATTCCAAATCTCCGCCTACCGGCACCCCGCTGGCAATACGTGTCACTGTAATGCCTGTCGGTTTGATTAATTTGCTGATATACATAGCTGTTGTCTCGCCTTCCAGACTGGAATTTGTCGCTATGATGACTTCTTTTACATCGCCCTGCAGGCGCTGCATCAGTTCTTTTAGCTTTATGTCTGAGGGGCCTATACCGAGCATTGGAGAGATTGCACCATGCAGTACATGGTATACTCCCTCATATTTGCCCGTTTTTTCATATGCCGCAAGATCTCTCGGATTCTCCACCACCATAATCAGCGACTGATCGCGATCGGCATTTTTACAGATTGGACAGATTTCATTGTCTGTCAGGGTAAAACACTGCTTACAGTAGCGCACCCTTCGCTTTGCTTCAATAATAGAATTCGATAGCTTTTCCACTTCTGCTTCCGGCATATCCAATATATGAAATGCCATTCTCTGCGCGGACTTAACGCCTATTCCAGGCAGTGATGACAGGGATTCTATTAATCTGCTTATGTGAGCACTGTAATAGTCCATAATTAAAACAACCCCATTCCGCCGCCTAGATTGCCTGTGATCTTTCCCATAGTGTTCTGGGAATATTCATCGATCTGACGCATTGCCTCATTGATTGCTGCCATTATCAAGTCTTCGAGCATCTCTACGTCTTCAGGGTCTACGGCTTCAGGATCAATTTTTATCTTAGTCACTTCTCTTTTGCCTGAGACTGTCACTTCTACGACACCGCCTCCTGCCGTTGCAGTCATTTCTTTTTCTTCCAGCTCTTTTGTAGCTGTCTCCATCTGCTTCTGCATCTTCTGAGCCTGCTTCATAAGGTTTGCCATATTGCCCGGCATTCCTCCGCCGGCAAATCCGCCTCTCTTTGCCATTTTTTCATCCTCCTTTATTGTTGGTGACTGTTCTGATTTTACCATTAATCATCTTCGTATACAATATCCATATGAATCATCTGTTCCAAATCATCATAAGACTCTTCAAATGGACGTCCTGTATCATTGATCTGTATCTGCACCTGTACCTCTTTGCCGATCCTATTGGATATAATATCTGCTATCTCCTGCTGTTTTTCTTCTCTAGCTACAATATCGCCGTCAAATGTATGATCCAGCACAATCAATAACCTATTATCCTTGTCTGCGCTTAAATGAGCCTTTCTCAAGCAGATCCGAGTCATATTCGGCATTTCTGACTTAATACTCTGCCAATTCTCAACAACCCGCTTTAGATCTTCTGATACGGCTTTGGGCATCTGCTTGGGTACTGCTGGTTTCGTGATTTTTTCATTTCTTTCGCTATCTGCATTCGTATCATGATATGCAAATGCTGCCGGAAGCTGTACTCCCTCTTCGATCTTTTTCTCCAGTATATCAAGGCGTGCCAGAACCGAGCCATAATCTTCTTCCATCGCAGGACGGCACATCTTTATAACCGCTATCTCTATAAGAATGCGCTTTTGCGAAGAATATTTTACCTGATTCGAAAGCTCGGAAAAAATACGTATATCCCGCATCAGACATTCGCTGCTGAGCATTCGGCATTCTTCTTTCAGCATAGCCAGATTTTCACTGGATAGATCCAGCACATCTTCCATATCATCTGAGCTCTGCAAAAGCAGTAGATTTCTCAGATACCATGTAAAATCATTTACAAACTGCCCAAGATCTCTGCCTTCTGTAACTAAATCTTCGATCTGTCTCATCGCTGACAGCACATCATTTCCAACTACAGCTCGCAGAAGTCTGGAAAACCTCTCTGTATCTACCGCACCAAGCACCTCAAGGACATGATCGTAAGTCAGTGTCTGTCCCATATAAAAAGCCATGCACTGATCTAAAAGACTCAGCGCGTCGCGCATAGCTCCGTCCGCTGATTTCGCAAGATACCTTACTGCCTTATCCTCAGCCTGCGCGTTTTCTTGTATGAGCAGCTCTTTTAGTCTCTCAGAGATAACATCTACTGATATACGGTGAAAATCATACCTTTGGCATCTTGACAGGATAGTTACTGGTATTTTATGGGCTTCCGTTGTCGCCAGTATAAAGATTACATATGACGGAGGTTCTTCCAATGTTTTTAACATTGCATTGAATGCCCCTGATGACAGCATATGGACTTCATCGATAATATATACCTTGAATCTGCCTTCTGTAGGAGCATAGGTGACCTCATCACGGATCTCACGGATATTATCTACGCCGTTGTTAGAAGCCGCGTCGATTTCAATCACATTCAAAGAATTTCCTGATAAGATCGCCCGGCATTTCGGACATTCTCCACACGGGCTTCCATCTATGGGATTTTCACAGTTCACCGCTCTTGCAAAAATCTTTGCCACTGTTGTCTTTCCGGTTCCCCTCGTACCGCAGAATAAATACGCATGACCGATCCTGCCTGCGTTAATCTGATTGCGCAGCGTCGTTACAATATGCTCCTGCCCTTTGACATCTTCAAAACTCTGCGGTCGGTATTTTCGATATAGCGCTGTATATGACATAAATCCTCCTCATATGCTTTGATTTTTACTGACGAGTAACAATGCACCTGTCCGAACATGAATAAAATCTGCTGTACGGCTTAACGACAGCCATACAGCAGACATATTGAATAATCAATTATTAAATCAAAATTTATTATGTTAATCGCCAAAGCTGATACCTATCATCTTTGCCTCTTTTACAATCTGAGCATTTGGATCTACACCCTTTAGCTTACCTGCTACATTCTCTAAAGGTACACGTCTGACTTCGTTATTAACCATTGCAATCATATATCCATAGTCTTTTTCCAGAATTGCTTTTGCTCCCTCTGCACCGAGTCTTGTACAAAGCACACGGTCATATGGAGTCGGGCTGCCGCCTCGCTGTGTGTGACCTGGAACAGTGACGCGGACTTCCGTACCGAGCTTTTCTCCGATTTTCTTTGCTATTTCATATGAAATCGAAGGATATGGAGATTTCTCTAATTTTTTCTTATACTCTTTTTTGCTCAGCTGAGCGTCTTTCTTAGAAATCGCACCTTCTGCAACTGCAAGAATTGTAAAGCCTTTTCCTGCTTTGGTACGCTTTTCAATCGCTTCTATAATCTTGTTTGTATCAAACGGAATCTCCGGGAGCAGAATAATATCTGCGCCTCCTGCCAGTCCTGCATAAAGTGTCAGCCAGCCAACCTTGTGTCCCATAACTTCTACAATAAATACCCGGTTATGAGAAGCTGCGGTCGTATGAATACAGTCAATCGCATCGGTTGCGATATTGATTGCACTCTGGAAGCCGAAGGTAACATCGGTTCCAAATATATCATTGTCAATAGTTTTTGGCAGATGGATTACATTTAAACCCTCTTCACGAAGAAGATTTGCTGTCTTCTGCGTGCCGTTGCCTCCTAAGATTACAAGGCAGTCCAGATTCAGCTTGTAATAATTCTGCTTCATAGCCTCTACTTTATCCAATCCGTTCTCATCCGGCGTACGCATCAGCTTAAATGGCTGACGGGAAGAGCCTATGATTGTCCCGCCCTTTGTCAGGATTCCAGAAAAGTCGGACGAGGAAAGCAGTCTGTAATTACCATAAATCAGCCCCTTGTACCCATTCAAAAAACCATAAATCTCCAAGTCTTCTACATTTGCGCTTAAGCCTTTTGCAACACCTCTCATCGCTGCATTCAAAGCCTGACAGTCGCCGCCGCTTGTAAGCATGCCCACTCTAAGCATTTTCATACCTCTCTTTCACCAGTATTTTGTAAAACTATTGTCTTCAATATTATAAATTATTCGTCATTAACCTGTCAACAAACATATTATTTTGTTTTCAATACTTCTAGCAAAAAATCCCATACACGTTTTGTAGAAGAAATACTTAATTTTTCTTCTGTTGTATGAATCGACTGCATATCCGGCCCTATCGAAATACAATCCAGACCAGGGAGCTTGCCTGACAGCAGCCCGCACTCTAAGCCTGCATGTATTACTTGAATCTCAGGCTTTTTCCCGTACATTTTTTCATATATTGACACAAGCTTATCACGCAGAGCGGAATTTCTCTTATATTCCCATGCCGGATATTCCCCTGATACTTTTACACTGCCGCCAAGCCCCTGCGTAAGATATATCAATTTATCCATCAAGGCTTTCTTCGCACTTCCAACAGAACTGCGGACAGAATACTGCATACTGAGTGTGGATTCTTCTAATTTTAAGATACCTAGATTCAAAGAAGTCTCCACAAGATTTTCCACATCGGCACTCATTGCCTGTATGCCATTCGGCAGGGCATTTACAAGCATGACTATCCGCTTCGTACTGTCTTCATCCAGCATAGAATCAGGAAACTGCGGTTCATATCGAACTGAAATCTTAATTTTTTCATCCGTTACTGCATATTCTTGCATTAAATCGCGCTGTGTTTCGGCAATTATATGCTCTGCCTTTTCTATATCGCTTTCTGGCAGACAAATTACTGACCTGCATTCTCTTGGAATTGCATTGTCCTTTTTTCCTCCTTCAAATGCAGACAGCTTATAATCTGATATTTTTGACAGTCCTATTAAAATCCTTCCCATCAAAATATTTGCATTGGCGCGTCCCTTGTCGATCTCAGCTCCTGAATGTCCTCCCTTAAGTTCCGATACAGAAATAGTCATTGAATGTCCTGACGCGGGAATTCTGTGTACCGGTAGAGAGCACTCAACGCCTGCACCTCCTGCACAGCCTGCCAGCATGATTCCTTCTTCCTCTGAATCCAGATTCAGCAGCCTGCGTCCCTTCAGCATAGACAGATCAATGCCTGACGCACCCTCCATGCCTACTTCTTCAGACACCGTAAATACGACCTCCAGCTTCGGATGCGCAATCTCATCGGATGATAAAACAGCAAGAGCATAAGCAACCGCAATTCCGTCATCTCCTCCAAGTGTCGTGCCATTTGCGGTAATATAATCTCCCTCGATCATCAATTCCAGTCCATCTGTGTCAAAATCAATCGCGCATCCTGCTTCTTTTTCGCATACCATATCTAAATGGCCTTGTATAATAAGAGGCTGTTCATCCTCATAACCCGGTGTGGCTTCTTTTATTATGATTATATTTTTCAAATCATCCTGATAATAAGTCAGTCCATGCTTCTTTGCAAAATCCACACAGTAGTTACTAATTTTTTCCTCATGATACGATGCATGAGGAATAGAACAAATCTCCTCAAAGAATGAAAATACCTGTTTTGGTTCTAAATTTGATAATACGCTCATATTTACCTTCTTCTTATATCAATTTTAACAGTAACGTAACACTTTCTATAAAAAAATTCAAGTTAATTTTGGATTTTTCTTGTATTTATGGAAGAATATGGTATAATTGTAATGCAACCAAAAATCAAGTAAGTATTTTATAACAATTCAGATGTTAAGACGTGCTGCAAATCAGCATATTTAGACTGTTTGAGTGATTTAAGATACTGAACGAATATATGATAGGTTGTGTCAGGAGAGTTGTCCGAGAGGTTTAAGGTGCGGCTCTCGAAAAGCCGTGTGCCTATAAAGCACCGTGGGTTCGAATCCCATGCTCTCCGTTCATTGTGCTGTAGATTATATGTGCAGTACTATCCTAATAAAACATCCTACCTCCAATTTAAAAAAGGAGTTCTGTTCAGGCAGAACTCCTTTTTTGTTCTGTAATACCTATCAGCCGCCGGTCCAATGCAAAACATATTTATTTCATTCTCTGTGAGGACTGACGCATCCTTCCACACACTCAGTCATTCGTCTGCATAAGTACAAGCCAGCCTATTTATTTGTGCTGACATATATCCTGCACCATAACCATTGTCAATGTTTACTACTGCGATACCATTCGCACACGAATTAATCATTGTCAATAGAGCAGACAGCCCATGCATCGATGCGCCGTAGCCGATCGAAGTAGGTACTGCAATCACCGGCTTATCTACCAACCCGCCCAGTACGCTTGCCAGTGCGCCTTCCATGCCTGCGACTGCTACAATACAGTTTGCCTCCTGGATCACATCCAGTCTCGACAGCATCCTATGAAGTCCGCTGACACCTATATCATAGATTCTTTCTACAGCAGTGCCAAAATACTCTGCGGTCTGGGCAGCTTCTTCTGCCACTGGTATATCTGCGGTTCCTGCCGTACAGACTGCCACTTTTCCTTTTCGGATCTTTCCTCTTTTTTCGATTTTAATAATCTTCGATATTGGATCATATACAGCCTGCGGATATTCATTTTTAATCAGCTCGTACTGAGCCTGAGAGGCCCTCGTTCCAAATACTTCGTGATCCTGCTCATATAGCTTTCCAAAAATCTGCAGCAGATGGCTGTCTGCCTTGCCGCTGCAAAAAATGACTTCTGCAAATCCAGAACGCACTTTTCTATGCGTATCCAGCTTTGCATAGCCCATTTCTTCAAAAGGCTGTCTGCGGAACAATCCTTCTGCATCTTCTATAGATAATTCCCCTGAACGCACTTTTTGTAAGATCTCTCTTGTTTCCATAATCATCTGCCGCTTTCTGTATCATTTATTCAGTGCAAGGCAAAAATTCGACAGCAAAGCAGCTGCTCTAATTTCTGGCCCAATACAGCACTAAGGCTTATCTAAAATTCCTATGAAGACTGGAGCACCAGAATCCATATCCATAATCATGTATAAAAATGAACGGTTAAACTGTACAATCTGCAGATCTTCCGGCATCGCGCCTCCGGCTTCTAATTCTGCCATTGTCGCTGCTGCTGCCTGTGTTCCTTCTTCTGCCACCTCAATCTGTGCTTCTTGTAAAACCCTGCTCAGATATAGGTTTCCTCCATTGGCAGGCTCTCCTATCAACGACAGATCTGCCTGCTCCATATCAAAGGCAAGCCGTATTCCCATATTCGTTAAGCTGTCATTTAATGTCTTTTTGCATCTGGCTGTGAATTTAGGCAGTCCCAGAGATACTTTCAATGTCTGTCTGCCATCAATCAAATCCTGAAGCTTCTGGCTGTTATAGGATGCATACCACTCTCGGATATTTTCCTCTCCTAATGGTTTTACTGCTACAAAAGCAAGATTGCAGTCTGCATATGGCAGAATCACTCCTTCGGCTTCATCATCTTTTAAATACATGCCGTCTTCCAGATCTATATGCATCATAGGCACTTTCATCGCAGCATCGGACAGTTCTCCAGAATCTTCTGCTGAAGCTTCTTTCACATCTTCTTGTATAGAACCTTCTTTAGAATTTTCTTTTTTCTTAGAGTTTTTCCTCTGAACAAAATCATCCAGATTGAAAAAAAAGTCAAATGTCTTTTCTGCTTCAAATTTTTGTTTCCAGTCTGCTTCAAAATACAGCGCATTAAGGAGCACCAGTTCAGCGCTTTCTTCTAAAGGCTTTTCTAACAGCTTTTGTACTCTATTGTTCGTATTGTTACTGACCCATTGATTGATCTCATCAGCAGTTGTCTGCGCTTTTAAATCTGCCTGATAGACACTCGCATCGAATAAGCTCTTAACTGTCCCCAGCCATTCTTCCTTCACAGCAAACTCTTCATTAATCCATGCAGAATTTACGACAGACAGCTTCATACCATTTTGATCCTGTGGAAGTGTATTCATCAGATCATCAGGAATACACATCAGGTCACTGTCTAAAACCTGCTGAAGCTCTTCTTTTGTTTCTCCCTGCGCACCATTGCCTACCATACTTAATGTAACATAAGCTGACACCGGAGACAATACCGGATTGATTTCTTCCATATTATTTTTTAAAAGCTCGTATCCAAACTGGCAGACCGGCTCCATGGATGGCTTTGAATAATCAAGGTTCATACCGACATTGACATTCTGCGTTAATTCTTTCACTTGCGCAGCTGACTGCTTCATCATTCCATTCTGCGCAGGCCCGCACCCAACTGCTGCAGACATACATGCCATTATACATATAAATACGCGTCTCTTCATACTTCATTCCCTCTCACAGCAATTTTGCCCCAATGGGCATCAAAAGCTTACTGCTGCTTCCCTTCTTTGTATATTTATATAAGATAACGCATTTATACTCTATTTCGTCGCTGTATACAACTTTATATTTTATCACGATACGAATCAATTTCTGCGTTCCGTTTATCAAATCTGTTGAGTAAAGGAATTACTTCTGTAAGATCTGATACGCATCGATATAAAATCTTATTCGTCTCTTCATCCGGCATACTCAGGTCTGGAACCATAACCGGATACATTCCTGCCCGGTATGCCGACAATATTCCATTCGGCGAATCCTCTAAAGCCATGCACAAGGATGGATCAATCTGAAGCCTGGATGCTGCCTCTAAGTATATGTCCGGCTCAGGCTTGCTGTTTTCCACCATAGTCGCGCAGACAATCTGATCAAAGTATTTCAGCCTGTCTAAAGATCCAAGATACCGGCTTGTGCGTTCATAATCTGTCGCCGTAGCGACCGCTGTGAGATAATGATTTGATTTTAAATAATCCAGCAATTCTCCAAGCCCATGCTTTTCCTCTATTCCATATCGTTCTATGTGCTCATTCATCAGCTGAATACGAAGCTTTCTTATTTTATAATAATCGAAATCCCTGCCTAATTCTGCCTGAAGTTTCGGAATCGCGTATTTAGCTGCCAGACTGCGGATATTTATGACATGCTCCCTTTTCATTGGTATACCATAATAATGAGCTGCTTCCAGCCAATATTTTACTAATAACTTCTCTGTATCAATCATTAGTCCATCCATATCAAATATGACAGCTCTTATCATTAGATACCTCCTGCTCTTTCGTAAAAATATTCATCCCAAATACAAAAAACGCAGGTATCTATGATCCTGCGCTGTTAGATTCATACAATAGCTCAGATCAGCTGACCTGCATGACTATTCAAAATTTAATCCTTTTCTTTTTATGGACATCCTGCTTTGAATCCCGGCCCTAAACGTTACCTTGGCAGTTAACTCGGCCCAGGCACCCTTGCGGCACACAAGAGCTCTTGCTTAGTGCTGCTCCATTCCTGACCTGACACGGTTCACAAGTTCCTGTTGCGCAAGACCCAGACGTCAGCGCCACTTACCAAGGGCTGCTTTATTTCCTAAAGACCCGAGGCAGGATAACACCCCAGCTATAGCGGATTGCTGGTACAGGGCACCGCTAGCGCCCCGGCTGTCCACGGCTATTATATCCGTTTTATAAATAAATGTCAATAAAAATAAAATTTTTTGCATCGAGGAGCGAACTTCCAATAGGCCGGATGCCGTTACTTTTTACAGCACAGCCTCTTTTGGCTGGGGTGTGAAAAGTAACAGCTTCCAATGGGTTGGATTCAGTAACAGTTCTGTCAAAGGCTGAACTGTTACAAACCATTTTCCTCTTTCGTTACTATTTACGGCCTGTGGGCCGTTCATAGCACCCCTCTTTCTTCCTTTCACGCAAGTCTGCGAAAAACTGGCTCAGCATAGAAGAGCATTCTTCTTCCAATACTCCTCTCGTAACCATCACCTGATGATTAAACTGCTGCATCTGCAATAGATTCAAAACAGACCCAGCGCACCCTGCTTTTGGATTCATTGCGCCGATGACAGCCTCTTTCATACGCGACTGGACAATCGCGCCGGCGCACATCTGGCATGGTTCTAACGTAATATAAATCGTACAGTCCTCCAGTCTCCAGTCTCCAGTCTTTTTACTTGCTTTTCTAATCGCTGTCAGCTCAGCATGTGCCAGTGTATTTTTGTCTGTATTTCTGCGGTTATATCCTCTTGCTATGATCTTATCATTCGCTACGATGACGCATCCGATCGGCACTTCATCCATCATAAATGCTTTTTTTGCTTCACGCAGCGCTGCTTTCATAAATTTTTCCTGCGGGGTCAGCTTTGCCGGCATCTTCTTATGCCTCCTGTCCTAAATTTTTGTCCATCTATTGATGATTTATTTTCGTTATATTATACTATATAAACATAGCAAATTGCCAGCTGTATTTCTAGTGTTACCCACAGGGCATGGTATGGATATACTTTCGGAGGTTTATTATGAAATTTTTCTATGAAACAGATCGATTATATTTAAAAATACTAGACGGATCTAGTGCAGCTGATGTACTGCGTTTTTTTCTATTAAATCGTGAAGTGTTTGAACGCTCTGAAGCTCTGCGTCCCGATAATTTTTATACGGTAAAGTTTCAGCGGCGGACACTGGAATATGAATATAACATGTGTATTAAGCAGACGGGCATCCGGTTCTGGGTATATGAAAAAACAGACCCTGCCCATATTATTGGAACGGTCTGTTTTCGAAATATTATGCGCCATGTCTACCAGAGCTGTGAAATCGGTTACAAGTTTGACCAAAAATACTGGCATCACGGTTATGCATATGAGGCTCTTAGCAAATGTATTTACATTGCCTTTTATGAGCTGAATCTGCACCGGATTGCAGCATATATTATGCCGGATAATACCGCTTCTATTCGTCTGGCAGAACGTGCCGGATTTGAACGGGAGGGCATGGCACGCAAAAACGCTTTAATTAGAGGTGTGTGGGAAGACCATATGGTATACAGCCTTATTCGTCCATAAAGTATAATTTAAACTAAATTTCTAATATTCTATACCAATATCCAGGCTGTTCTCCCCTCTCATTTTGTTCAGCTTGAGGGAGAAAGTCTGGAAAGCCGAAGATGGATGCCATAACATGCTCCTGGCTTTGGTAAATACCTGGTATTCCTACAAACCAATTCTGCCCGATTCTGCCAAACGCCAGATGCCGATAATTAAAAAATCCATGCAGCAGAAAACTATTGTTAACCATACTCCAATATTTTTCCGGGAGAAGGCGTACATCCTTAATCTCTATACGAATGCATAGTACATTGTTTTCGTCCGAAAATTTCTTCATTACCGGATACGTGCGCAGCATATTACGCCATGTCTGATCCCACTGCTGATTTTCTGACCGCTGAGGCAGCAGCTCTGTTGACTGTAAATCAGAATATTTTTCGCTGTCCATAACTGCTGCTCTTTGATGTATATTTTTATTCTGTGCACACTGCTGTTCCATATGATGATCTGTTATTGTATTTTTATTATATGAATCTGTATTGTTCATATTATTTCTGCTTTGATCTGACTGTACATTACTCTTGATGGGATTCATCTGCTGTCTTCTATTCACATGATTATTAATCCTGTTTTGACCAGTCTGTGCCGGCTGCACAGTTTCTGCTGAACGGTCTCTTTTTATACCAATCTCACCGGCTGACTGCTCTCTATGAAGATCAGCTTCGCGTTGCTGTTGGTTATTATGTAAATCAGCTTCACGTTCTCTTCCTTTATTTTGTTCTGACTGGTCATTTCGCATTCCTGCCGGCCGTCTGTCTGCTGTACTTTCTGCATGTTGTTCTGTCTGGTCATTTCGTATTCCTGCCGGCTGTCTGTCTGCTGTACTTTCTGCATGTTGTTCTGTCTGGTCATTTTTTGTTTCTACTGTATGGTCTTTTTCCAACGATTTTGAATGACCGGCATTCATCTTATCATTTAAATCATTATTTTTTCTTACTGTTCCCTCTTCTAGTTTCTCTTCCTGCACCTTTTCTGCCTTCCATATTTCAAAACGTGTTGTATCAACCGGCTGTTCATCCCATTGACTTAAAAATGCCGCCTGTTCATCGATAATGACCAGAATCCCATTCATCTGCGCAATCTGCCAAGATGTCTGTCCAATATTTTCTTCTGGCTGCTCATAACGAAAATCAGCCTGATTACCGCGGAAGTTTATATTTCCTATTGAAATTCCTTGAATATTTTCCTGTTGTCTGGTAAATAAATATACTGTACCTATTTTCCCGGCATAACCATTTTCCCGCAGATGAATGTCAATCCGATTACGTCCAGTGCGGAGCTCTACCCGGGCAAAACCAGCATTATGAATTTTCTGATTGTTATAAATTGAATATAAATAGCTTACAAAACGTTTCATATGCCTAACGATGCTCCAGTTCTGTCATTATTACAATATATGTCTGAATCGGCAAATAATGCATGAAAATGATGTATTGACTTTTTTTTAATGTATTTTATAATAATGATAACAATTACTATTTTGAAAGGATTGTTTATATTATGAAATACAGCAGACAGAGAGAAAGCATACTCCAATATCTTAGCGCTACGAAGTGCCATCCAACTGCTGAAACTGTATATCAAAACATTCAGGCCGAGTATCCCAATATCAGTCTTGGTACGGTATATCGTAACCTGACATTATTAACAGAACTGGGAAAAATAAAAAAGATAACCGGCGTAGGCTGTTCAGACCGTTTTGACGGGAACATTTCCCCGCACTATCATTTTATATGCAGAGAATGCGGAGCTGTTCTTGACCTTGAAATGGATGAACTGAACCATATTGATCTATTAGCCGCGCATAATTTTGATGGCAGAATTGATGGACATATTGCACACTTTTATGGTATATGTCCTGAGTGTATAAATAAAAACACAAAAAAGCAGTGAATATTGGACTGCGTAATAAATATTTTCGTAATATTGGAATGCAAAATAAAACAGGAATTATTTCTATTTTTATATTGACACTTAGGTATTAATGTGATATAAATTTATCAACCAATCATTCAGTATCATCTATCAAAAAAGCTTACGGTACTGAAAATTATAAATAAGAAAAGGAGATTTACAAATGGCTAAATATGTATGTCAGGTATGTGGTTATGTTCATGAAGGAGATTCTGCTCCAGCTCAATGTCCACAGTGTAAAGCACCAGCTGAAAAGTTCACAAAGCAGGAAGGTGAGACTACTTGGGCTGCCGAACATGTAGTAGGTGTTGCACAGGGTGTTTCCGAAGATATTATTGCAGATTTAAGAGCTAACTTCAATGGCGAATGTACAGAAGTAGGTATGTATCTGGCTATGGCAAGAGTTGCGCTTAGAGAAGGATATCCAGAGATCGGTTTATACTGGGAAAAAGCTGCTTATGAAGAAGCTGAACATGCTGCAAAGTTTGCCGAGTTACTCGGTGAAGTTGTTACAGACAGCACAAAGAAAAATCTGGAAATGCGTGTAGAAGCTGAGAACGGCGCTACTGCTGGTAAAACTGATCTTGCAAAACGTGCGAAAGCTGCTAACTTGGATGCAATCCATGATACCGTGCATGAAATGGCTAGAGATGAGGCCAGACATGGAAAGGCTTTTGCTGGTCTGTTAAAGAGATACTTTGGCTAATCAATATGTCTGATTTCCAAGGATCTTTAAGAGGAATGAGTGAAAACTTGTTCCTCTTTTTTCGTCTAACGCTGCCAAAAGTGGAAGTATGGTGGAATTATCAAGCTCTTGCACTGAAATTATAAAACATATTTTCTATTTTATTTTTAATAAAAATAGTATATAATACCTTTAAACGACAGAAAAGGATTTAAAAGAATGTGAACAATGCGGAGAAAAATATTATTCCAATGAGGTTGCAAAACAGCTTGAAAACCTTGTCAATGCTGCAAAACAGCTTATGCAGGAAATTGCCATTATTGATTATTCAAAAGCTGCATAATAACAATATAAAAGCAGGCAGCGCATTTATATCTACTGCTGTCTGCTGTTTTATAGATTGTATCAATTTTATCATATTGCATTTCTTCAAGGGGCTATCGCACAAAGCAATTACATACAAGATTTAGTAGATATGAATATATTAAGCTGCTATATTTTGTTGTATTTTTCTTACAATCTGTGCAGCAGCCCCTTTTCAGACAGATCATTCAACTAAAAATTTCTCTACATTATCCGCCGTAACCTTATCATAAGGCAGATAAATCGACCGATCTTCATCAAATTCTATTTCATCCATACCATCTTTTACTACGAGCGCAACAGCTAATTCAGCCATTGCCGCTGCCTGTCCTTCTTTGTCATTATATACCGTCGCATAAAGTTTGGAATCAGCTACAGCTTTCAGTCCTGCATCAGTCCCGTCTATTCCAAAAAATATTGGAAGCGCTGATTCTGTATAATTCAGCTTCTTATAGGCATCTATCGCTCCAAGAGCCATATCATCATTATTTGCCAGAACAAGCTCTATTTTGTTTGGATACTGGCTGATCATCTGCATTATTCGGTTCTGAGCCTGCGCACGGTTCCAATTTGCTATCCCGCCGCTTAGCTTTTCGAGTTCGATGCCGTTTTTTTTCAAAGTATCTACTGCGCTTCCTGTCCTGATGATTGTATCCTGATGTCCTGGTTCTCCTTCCAGAATCACATACTGAATCTTTCCGTCTTTATTGCGGTCAATCTGGTCATTTGACCAAATGGCAGCAGCAGCAAGCTCTCCCTGCATGACACCAGACTGCTCCGCATATGCGCCGACATAATAAAGCCTGTCCCACTGCTTCATATCCTCTGCTACCGGTTCTCTGTTAAAAAATATAATCGGAACATCATTTTCTCTTGCAAGATCAATGATTTCAGACGGATCCGCCCTGTCTACCAGATTTACGCAGAGTACGTTACATCCTGCATTAATTAACTCCATTACCTGATCGTCTTGTGTCCTCTGTGAGCCAGATGCATCTCGAATAGTTACTATGATCTCAGATGTACTGCCTTCTAGTTCACAAAGCTTTTCTTTAAAGCAGGCTATTAATTGATCTAGAAATGTATCGTGATTATAATACGTCACACCAATGCGTATTTTCTCCTCCGCATCTGACTGTTGGTTTCCGCAGGCGCATAACAGGATACCCATACTGACAATCATTGCGGTCAGACAGATTTTCTTGATTTTCATATCAAACACCTCTATTTTTATACACATTTCTATCTGTAAATCAATCTCATACTGAACAATCTCATTCACTGACTCATTGTAAAAAGAATCTCTTGATTTTCATCTGTAAACAATTCATCTCTTCGAATCACTGTATAAGAAACGGCCTGGCTGCTCATATCATGATAAAAACGAACACTTTCTGCCGCCTGCGCGAGGCTTTGATAACCTACATTAAATTCATCCGGCACAATCATGCATTCGACCTTGCCTATATCCAGATAATATGCTGATTCCGTAGAGTGCCCTATCCCATATACTAACGCCCCATGCAGTCTGCCTGATGCTGAATATTCTCCAGCTTCTATCAGACTAAAATCATCAAGGGCAATTACTAAATCTACTCTCGGCTGGTCTTCCAGTGAATGATCTTCTGCAAATATATCACAAGCAGACCACCGAATTTTAGCTCCAGTGTCCTTGATGGTCTCTTCAAATGCCTTTCTGCGAAGGAGCGCGTTCGGAGCATCTGGATACTGTGTAACAATCCCGATTGTCTTCCCATCCATATTATCATTATAATCTCGAAGCAGTTCTTCCGCCAGAGCTCTGCCCATGTCTTTATGGTCCGGCTCAATAATCGGAAAAAGTGACGGAGCATCTTTCGATGCTTTATTTTCTACAAGCATAATTGGAACTTTTTTTTCCATATCCATGAATAATTCTTCTGTATCATCACCTGGTATAGGCTGCACGATCAATGCATCCGCCCCGTAATCTATTTCCTGCTGCATCATATTCATCTGTTCTTCAATGCTCAGCCGTTCTCCCGTACTGACGACAACCAGATCGATTTTTTGATCTTCTGCAGCCATTTTCAGTCCATATTTGAACGCAGACCACTGTCTGTCATCTGAATTTTGAACAATTACGGAAATCCTGCAGAGATCTTTTCCATTTCTCTCCTGAAATATTATAAATGCTATGACAAGAATCATTGCAGCCAGAGCTACCTCTATTGATACAAACAATTTCCTATTATTCTTCATGATCGATTATCCCGTTTTTCAATAAATATTGATGGCCTTTTTCAAGTATCTCCCTGTTTTCTTCTGTAAAAGGTATCGCAGGAATACGAATGGATACTGTAGTCCCCTCATCCAGCTCGCTTTCTACAGTAAGCCCGTATTCTTTGCCAAATAAAATCTGAATACGATTGTTGACATTGACAAGCCCTACGCCTGAACCATGCTTATGAACGCGATTGTTATCTGTCAGAATCAGTCTCACCTGCTCTTCAGACATCCCGACACCGTTATCTGCTACCGAAAGAATGATATTTCCATCCTCCTTTCTCCCTGTTACTTTTATCTCTCCGCCGTCATCCATAACAGTGACTCCATAGTTAATCGCATTTTCAAGAATCGGCTGCAGCACCAGTTTTACAATACAGCAGGAATAGACTGCAGAATCTACATCAAAAGTAATGGAAAAGAAGTTTTTATAACGAATTTTCTGAATATTCATATAACTCTGTGCATGCTGCAGTTCATCCTTGATGCTGATGACAGTACGTCCTTTCGAAAGACTGATTCGAAACAGCCTGGCAAGCTCTGAGATCATACTTACTGCTTCATCATTCCTCTCTCCTTCAATCATCCAGGTAATTGAATCCAGTGTGTTATACAAAAAATGCGGATTAATCTGGCTCTGCAATGCGTCAAGCTCACTTTTACGTCTTTCATTCTGTTCTAATACAATCTCCTGCATCAGTATATCAATCTGCTCGTAAGATTGCTGAATCGAATATCCCAGGTGCCTGATTTCAACAGAACCGCCAATATAAATCTCTGGTTTTTTTCCGGCTTCATACTCCATAACCGAGTCATTCAGCTTTAAGATCGGGCTCGAAATCCTGACAGAAACAACACGATTAATCAGAACCAGCATCATTGCCATCAGCAGCATAAACATTACAATAAAATACCGGATATTAAACATTCCATGAGTAAATGCAGCATAAGGAATGACCCCTACCAGCTTCCATCCCGTATAACTAATCGTATTGACAATTACTTTGCGTCTCTCTCCTTCAAAGACCTCATCATAGACACCATCCTTATATTCTGCAGTTACCTTACTGTTTTCTTTGGTAATCCCTTTATTGATCTGTATCTGCTGAGTATGAAAAATAATACGTCCATTATTATCGCATAAATAATAATACTGCCCGTTATTAGACATATTGATATGCTTCATCATACGAGAAATGCTGGAATAATCCATATCTACAAGCAGCACTCCAGACTGCGTCACTCCTTTTTCTGTCAATTCTACTACCCTGCTTAATGAAATCACCCAATAATATCGGCGTGAAAAATCATCAAATAAATTCTGAATATGAGGTGTAGAAAAATGCATATTTTCCATCTCATCAACCGCTTTCTCAAACCATTCCTGATTCGTGATATTAGGATCTTCCTTTTGCGCCGCAATCGGTTCTGCTGCCACAAGGCTTCCATAATGATTGTATATGGCAATGCTGCGCAGATTGCTTTTATTTGCTTCATATAGCAGATTCATCCCCTGCTGTATATTATTTCCCTGATCGTGTAAATCATTTTCTTTTAATACATTATAATATACCGCATCTGAGATCTGCCTCATGCTGACTAAATAATTCTCTAAGCTTTCACTTGTCTGCTCCATCAGCTTTTGTGTGCTCTGTATGATTTCATGACGTGACAAAGCAGAAAATCGATAATACATTACAACTCCCAAAATCAAAAGCATGGATAATGATATAGCTGAGAATACGATCATAATTGTTGATTGTATTCCTTTTGGATTTATTTGAAGTTTCAATTTCTATATACCTCTAATCAGATGCATTTTGAGCATGTTCTGTCCGATATTTTGAAGGAGACATCCCAAACCGCCTTTTAAATACATAACTAAAATAATTTGGATCCGTATAACCGACATATTTTGCAATATTATAACTCTTTTCATTTGTTTCAACCAACAGGCATGAAGCCCTCTCCAGGCGATAATCCGTTAAGTACTTAATAAATGAATTTCCTGTTTCTTTTTTAAATACAGTAGAAAAATACGAATTTGATACACTTAAGACCTCACAAATCTTATCAAGAGAAAGCTCTTCATCTGCATAATTATTATGAACATATTTCTTCGCTTTTTCTACATAAGATTTTGTAGATTTATTTCTCACACTGATTAAATTTTCACGTAATGAAAAGCAGCTGTCAATCAGCCAATTTCTCAATGCATCCGGCTCTAATTCTAAGAGACTGCTGTATAATTCCCTAATATCGCCTAAAAACTCTTCCACTTCAATATCATTATTTGCTGAAAATCTATACAAGACGCTGATTAATTCCATTAAATCAATATGATGCTGATGCAGCGATTTTGACGGGAAAGATATATGGCCCAGATACTGATCGACTGCCTGTATAATCTCTTCTTCCAATCCAATCCGAATTGCTTTCAATAGATTAGACAGTTCCATATCATCTGAAGAACTGCTTCTGTCGACCTTCTGTGGTATGATCTCCTTCATATTGATCGCTTTCGAAGCACCGTAAATAACCCGATAGGATACTGCCTCCCGTGCACCTGCATAGGACTTCGACAAATCCAGAATATCCTCGCAGACCTGTCCAATTCCTACTGTAACAACTGCACCTATCATACGATGAACATACTTGCAGAATCTGTCACACTCATCTGTTAATTCTGATACGTCATTATCATTTTTCAGCTGCATAATCAAAATCGTATTTCCTAAATAAGAAAAACATTTTGCCTGCCACTTCTGCTCCAGACGCTCTTTTGCCTGTTTTTGTACAGATGTATTTAATAAAAGAGGATTCATGTCTTCCGGCACCTGACTGGAAGATGTATGAATCACAATACAGCAATAAAATGGGCCTGATAAAGATATCTGATAATCTGTAAGATATCTGGGAATTTCCTCCTCATGAATTCTTCCTTCCATTAAAGCTGCATAAAAGTCTGCCTGCATAAGAGGCAGAGAATCCATATAATATTTCTGCAGAATTTTCACATTCCGCTTTTCACTTATTTCCTGATCTAGTTTTAATTTCAGCTTTGAAAATACATTCGCCAGTTCAGCAGAATTAATTGGTTTTAAAATATATTCTTCTACTTCCAGATGCACTGCTTCCTTTGCGTATTCAAACTCATCAAAGCCTGTAAAAAACAGGATCTTCGTTGCCGGAT
>CANDMV010000067.1 GCA_947385875.1 uncultured Eubacterium sp.
GCAAAGTGGGGAGTGCAGATCGCGGGAATGATTTTTCAAACACGCTCTAGCGTTCTGAACAGTATGAATGCCAAGCAGCTATATTCAATGATTAAAATAAGCCCGCCACCAATCATATTTCTATAACTGATAACGGACTCATTCAAATTCTCATAAAAACAAGTGCCAGTCAATCCACAGATTCAACCATAATCAAAATCCCATCCGTAAAATCCACAACCGCCTCTTCTTCCAGAATCTCATTGCTGATTCCAATCGAATGAAATCCCCCCAGCAGATAATCACTCAGCGGATATTTAAATCCTGTCAGCGTCACGCCAGTTACCTGCGTAGTGAGCGGCAGCAGCGAGACATAATGTCCATACTGCTCATCTTTTTTTAATACCGTCCGTCTTTCAATCAGACGCACCCGGTTATGCGCATCTACAAGATAGCATCCAATCCCCCGCTCCATAGCAAATCCCATCAGACGCACGGAAGCGAGCACATGATCCAGCCTTGTCCCCGTACCGCCCAGAATATGAATCTCGCTGCTGCCGCGTTCGATAGCCAGCTGCACTGCCAGCTCAGTATCCACAGCATCCTTTTCCGGCTGATACTGATGAAATAAAAGATCTCCATCCTGCCGGAACGCCGTAAGCTCTCCTGCATCCGCCGAGTCAAAATCGCCCAGTACTTCCTGGGGCTTTATTCCTGCCTGCACAAAAAAATGAATCCCAGAATCTGACGCAATATAATAATCAAATTTCTGCTGTCTGATATAAGATTTTGCAAAAGAAACATCCACTGTCCCGCCTGTTACAATCAGAGTTTTCGTCATTCATATTTTCCTCTATAAATCTTTCCTATGATCTAAGTCTTTCCAGATTATAATCAGAGTCTTCGTCATTCATATGGTTCTTTCTGAACTCTGGATATTCGCATATTCTCAGATTTCGCTACAAGCCGCCAAATTGGCTTAGTAAAGCAAAATGAGAATAATGGAGTCAGGAACTGTAAATAAATATCAAAAAGAACCATTAATATTTTTTCCGTCCCTTTAATTCTTCATATAACTGCTTATAATTATCATACCGCACCGTATGAATGATTCCTGCTTCTACGGCCTGTTTCACGCCGCAGTCCGGCTCGCTGATATGGCTGCATCCCCGGAACCTGCATTCTGGCTCATATTCTGCAAATTCCTGATAATACTGCTGTAGTTCTTCCTTCTCCATCTGTGGCAGATCAAGCGAACTAAAGCCAGGGGTATCCATGATATAAGTGCCCCCTTCTATATGAATCAGCTGTGTATGTCTGGTCGTCTGCTTTCCGCGCTCTATTTTGCGACTGATTTCACCGGTTTCCATAGATGCCCGCGGCTGCAGCAGGTTAATCAAGGATGATTTTCCAACGCCCGACGGCCCGGAGGCTGCAGCAGTCTTTCCATGAAGAACTGCCTTTAAAGCCGCTATGCCCATCTGCTCTTTTACGCTTATAAACAGCACCGGATAGCCGCACTGCTCATAAATCCGGGCAAGCTTTTCTCGCTCGCCTTCTTCAAGCAGCTCCATTTTATTAAAACATATCGTCACAGGTACCTGCTGAAGCTGCATCAGAATCAAAAAGCGGTCTAACAGATTCAGGTTCGGCTGCGGAGAAGCCGCTGCAAATACGACTAATGCCAGATCGATATTGGCAACAGCCGGACGAACCAGCTCATTTTTTCTGGGAAGAATTTTTACTACATTCCCGGTTTTTTCTGTTTCATCAATCACCGCAATCTCCACGTTGTCGCCTGTCAGCGGTTTCATCTTCTGAAGGCGAAACAGTCCCTTGGCCCTACATTCATATACCCCGGATCCTACTACATGTACATAGTAGAACCCGGCAATCCCTTTTAAGATCTTTCCCTGCATATATCTTTCCTGTTTTCATTACTGCTGCACAAATTTGATCTCCAGTTCTTCCGTACGTTCTTCACCGTCTTCCAATACCCATACAATCGATACTGTACCACTGCTGGTAGTAATATTGCTTCCAGAGATTGCATATGGGAATGAAGATATGGATACGCCGTCCCATCTATCGATTTCTTCTCCATTTGCATCTAGCAGACTGATATCAGCAGAAACTACATATTCACTATTTGTCGGTATTTTGATTGTTGTCCCGTCCGCAACCTTATAAAATACTTCCTTCTTGCCAAGGCTTACGACGTAATTTACAGTACTGTTTACATTGACGCTGCTGCCCGCCTCAGGGGACTGGCTGATGACACTGCCCTCCGGTATGGTATCATCATATTCTGTCGTCGCATCTCCCGCCAGCTGGCTAGCTGCCAGAAGCTCTGCCGCCTTCTCCTGTGTCTGCTTGAGCAGATTCGGCACCTGCACCTGCTGGGTGCCTTTACTGATCGTAAGCTTTACAGTATCTCCTTTTTTCACAAGGGCGCCTGCCTCCGGCGACTGGCGGATGACATTTCCTTCCGGAGAATCCGAATATTCATAGCTGGAATCCGGGTCCACGACAAGTCCTCTGGATGTCAGCATATCTCTTGCCGTAGCTGACGGATTTCCGACTACCCTTGGCATTTCAAAATCATCCGGGCCGCTGCTGACTGTTACCTGAATCGTTGTGCCGACTTCTACGTCTTCCCCCTTGTCTACGCTCTGGTTCACAATCTGGCCTTCCTCGTATTCATCCGAAGCTTCCCTGCCCAGTATATGCAGCTCCAGGCCGATATCTTTTAACTCCTTGCGCGCTTCGTCTGTATCCTTTCCAAGAAGATCAATCATCGGAACAGTCTCTTTTGCAGAAGTATCTGTATCACTCTCAGTGTCAGAATCTGTCTCAGATAAATCTAAATCCGGAAATGTTGCTTCGTTCTGCTTATCATCATGATTCTTGCTGAATGGAAACTTAAAACTGCCCAGCATACTTCCCACGAGATAAATAATTATAATCACTATAATGACGGCTGCGACAATCCCCATGACCGTCATGGCTTTTTCCATCTTTGGATTTAAAAAACCGCCGTCATCTTCATCATCCTCGGCATCCGCATCCTGATAACGGCCAGCTGACCGCTCAGGCTCAGATCTGCGCGACGCACGCTCAGAATCCCTGCCAAGCTGCACGCCCGAAGTCTCTTCCTTAATCTGATTTACTTCTTCCGACGAAATCACCCGCGTCTTATCCTGTACGGACGCAGGCACCATCTGGACAAAATCCTCATTCGGATTTACCAGGGCATATTTTAAATCCTCCATCAGCTCGCTCATAGCCGGGTATCTGCGGTCCGCGCTTTTCTGTGTACATTTTAAAATAATTTTCTCCAGGCTGACCGGCAGGTCAGGCACATATCTGCGCGGAGACTCCATCTCTTCCTGAAGATGCTGAATCGCGATCGCTACTGTGGTATCCCCGTCAAACGGCACTCTGCCCGTCACCATCTCATACATGACAATCCCAAGCGAATAAATATCACTCTTACAGTCAACAAAACCGTTTCTTGCCTGCTCCGGCGAAGAATAATGTACAGATCCCATGACATCAGAATGAATCGTGTTGCTGGTAGCCGCCCTTGCAATGCCAAAATCCGTAACCTTTACCTTTCCTTCTGTGGAAATCATGATATTCTGCGGCTTAATATCCCGGTGCACGATATTTTTATTATGGGCTGCTTCAATACCCCGTCCTACCTGAATAGCAATGCTGATCGTCTCTTTATAAGACAGCTGTCTTTTTTTCTCAATATATGTCTTCAGTGTAATACCTTCGACATATTCCATAACAATATAGTGAATCCCGTCCTCGCTTCCTACATCATAGATATTTACAATGTTCGGATGCTCTAATCCTGCCGCCGACTGTGCTTCGGAGCGGAATTTTGTGACAAAATTCACATCATCTGCAAACTCCTGCTTGAGCACCTTGATCGCTACAAATCTGCCCAGCACATGATCCTTTGCCTTATATACATCTGACATGCCGCCGGCGCCCACCTTCGCGAGTATTTCATATCGGTCTGCCACAAATCTTCCTTCTTCTAACATCTTACCACCTCATCTGAAAACGGATCCACGATGATCACTGATATATTATCTTTTCCGCCATTCGCATTTGCAGCCGCGACAAGCCGCTGTACGCTTTCTACAAGATCCCTCTGGCTGCATATAATCCTGCGGATTTCCTGATCTTCAATCATATTTGTAAGGCCGTCCGAGCACAGCAGAATGCGGTCTCCCTGCTTGAGATTCACTTCGAAAAAATCAATCTCAATCTCTCTGACTGCTCCGACAGCCCTTGTAATGATATTTTTATCCGGGTGGACTCTTGCCTGCTCCTGATCCATTTCCCCCATGCGCACCATCTCCTGCACAAGGGAATGGTCTTTTGTAATCTGCACAATCCTCTGATTTACGATATACAGACGGCTGTCTCCGACATTGGCAACGCTCATGCGGTTCTGTGTAATAGTGGCTGCTACAAATGTCGTACCCGTTCCACGAAGAAGCGGATCCCTGCTTGCCAGATCAATCAGACTGCTGTTCACCTGACGCAGCGCCTCCGCGAGCAGCGAAACCGGCTCCGTCAGTCCGCTGGCTTTTACTGCTTCTACCACATGCTCTACCGTATACCTGGAAGCAAAATCTCCCGCATTATGGCCTCCCATACCGTCCGCAACGATAAAAAGATTCGGCAGATTTCCAACGGATGTATCAGATGCATAGATATAATCCTGATTCATTTCCCGCCGTCTTCCAACATCTGTCATGGAAAAAGTCTTCATCTCTTTCGCCTACCTTTCACACAGTGTCACAGCTCAGCTTCCTGCTTCACCGTGGCAGTCTGGATTTTCATAATTTGTTACAATTCACACCCCTGTCTGTCCATACCGCGCAGCAAAATGCATAGCATGGACGCAAACATTAACTGTAATTTTTTCTTAACTGTCCACATGCGCCGTCAATGTCACGGCCCATTTCTCTTCTAATAGTAACATTTATTTTATATTTTTCAAGCTTATTTTTAAACAGCGCAACTGCACCTTCGTCAGACTGCACAAAAGGGCTCTCCCTTACAGGATTAACCGGAATTAAATTTACATGGCAGTTTTTGCCGGAAAGCAGCCTGCCAAGCGCCTGCGCGTCTTCTTTCGTATCATTTAAGCCACTGATTAAGCTGTATTCATATGACATACGCCTGCCTGTCTGTGCAAAATAATAATCACATGCCTCTATCACGTCATCCAGATCGTATGCTGCCGCAGCAGGCATCAGACTCAGACGTTTTCCCTGAACTGGAGCATGAAGCGATAATGCAAGCGTGATCTGCAGCTTTTCGTCTGCCAGCTCGCGTATCCGCGGAACGATCCCGCAGGTAGATACCGTAATATTTCGCTGACTGATATTCAGGCCGTGCTCATCTGTCAGCATTCTGATAAATTTCAGCAGATTGTCATAATTATCCAGCGGCTCTCCAATGCCCATAACTACTACGTTTGATATCCGTTCTCCAAGATCCCGGCCAATCCGATACACCTGCTCCAGCATCTCAGACGGACTCAGATTACGTACAAGCCCGCCGATCGTCGAAGCACAGAACCGACAACCCATCCGGCAGCCGACCTGTGAGGAAATACACACGGTATTCCCATGCTTGTACTTCATCCTTACGCTTTCGATCGTATTTTGGTCAGGCAGGGCAAATAAATACTTTCTCGTATCGTCCAGCTTTGATACCTGTACTTTTACCGGCCGCAGCACGGTCAGTTTATAGGCCCCTCCTAGACGGTTACGGAGGTCTTTTGAGATATTTGTCATCTCGTCAAAATCTGAGACCTGTTTTATATGCAGCCATTCGTAAATCTGTCTGGCCCTATAGGCCTTTTCTCCGATACGGCTTAGTTCATTTGTTAATTCTGTCAGATTCATTGACTTTATATCTATCTTTTCTATCTGATCTGTATTTTCTATCTTTTCTGTCATTTCTGTATTCTCTATCTTTTCTGCCATTTCTGTATTCTCTATCTTTTCTGTATTCTTTATCTTTCCTATTTTTTCTATATTCTCTATCTTTTTTATCCGATCTACATTCTCAGTATTCATCTGCATTTCCTGCATTCATCTGCATCTCCTGCATTCTCTGTATTCATCTGCATTTCCTGCATTCATCTGCATCTCCTGCATTCTCTGTATTTCCTGCATCTCTGTATTCACCACACCCTGTGCCTATGGTCCTATCACTTTGGGTTGTCTGCATTCTACTGTTTTCTAACAAATACTGCTATATAAAACCCGTCTCCGCCTTCGTCTGTCGGCAGAATCTGCCGGTCCTCCATCAGCTGAAGCTCTGTATGCTCCCCTGCAAGCCACTGCGCATTGCCTTGATTTTCATCCCGATGAATCGTGCAGGTACTGTATATAAGCCTGCCGCCCGGTCTTACATACCGGACTGCCACTGACAGAATCTCCCGCTGCAGCTGCACCAAATCCTTCATCTTATCCGGTGTCATCTTATATCTAATATCCTTTTTCCCGCGCATCACACCCAGCCCGGAACACGGCAGGTCTGCAATCACAATATCCGCTTTTTCTATATTTGACTCATCCGGTATTCTGGCATCCCAGATCTGCGTCTCTACATTCGGAACACGGCACCGTGCAACATTTTCCTTTATCAGTTCTATTTTACGCTGTGTCAAATCTCTGGCAAGAACGCATCCCGTGCCATGCATCAGCTGCGCAATATGCATAGACTTGCCGCCCGGTGCCGCACAGACATCGATCACAAAATCATGCTCCTTTGGACATGCAGCCTGCGCCGCCAGCATAGAGCTTATGTCCTGCACATAGAACAGTCCTTCTTGAAAGCTTTTCAACGCGCTCAGATGATCGTAGCCTGAAATATTCAGGGCACACGGCAGGATTTTTGACTTTTTGACCGTCACTCCTTCCGCTTTCAATTTCTGCTCCAGCTCCTGCGGAGTACAATATAAAGTATTTGTACAGATTGTAACAGGCGCAGGCTGACAGAATGCCTGAAGCATATGCTCCATCTTCTGGAAATCCTGCCAGCTGCCCGGTGAAAATTCCTCCATCCACATCCGTATCATCCATTCAGGAATTGAATATCGGACAGACAGATAAGCAGCCGGCTCTTTTTCACAGTCAGGCCAGACGATCCGGCCCGGCTGGTCTTTTGCACGGCTGATGCTGCGTAGTACGCCATTGACAAAACCGCTCAGGCTTCGGAAACCTTTTTTCTGCGCCAGACGCACTGCTTCATTGCAGGCTGCTGAATCCGGGATGGCATCCATATATCGGATCTGATATACCGCGCTTTGTATGATACACCGAATAACAGGCTTCATTTTCCTTACCGGTACTTTAGAAAACTGGTCGATGATATAGTCAATCTGGATCAGCTGTTCCAGGGTGCCTTCTGTAAGACGTGTCAAAAACGCACGCTCTTTTTTATCCAGATACTGATATTTGTCCAACACATTTGCAAGAGCGATATGACTGTACTGCCCGCCCTTTTCAATATCTAATAAGATTCCTAATGCCAGTTCCCTCATATTAACCGTGCTAGTCACGTCTCTTCCTCCAAATCATAACGGCCCTCGCCGACACCTAATATACCATATTTTCTGCGTTAGTCTCAGCCCTTCCTCTAAATTATCGCCTAAACCTGAAAATACCATATGCTCTGCGTTAGTCTCCGGCTTCTTCCTCCAAATCATACAGCAACATCCAAGGAACCGAAAACTTCATAATACACGTGCTAGTCTCGGCTTCTTCCTCCAAATAAGAACAGCAGCCGAAGCAGCTGAAGGATTGCAGCTGCCGCTCCTGCGACGTAGGTAAGCGCCGCC
The DNA here is from genome assembly GCA_947385875.1 of uncultured Eubacterium sp. Taxonomy (GTDB): domain Bacteria; phylum Bacillota; class Clostridia; order Lachnospirales; family Lachnospiraceae; genus Eubacterium_J. The sequence continues at coordinate 7,862 of CANDMV010000067.1, forward strand.
GCTTTTAACACTTTTTTGGTATATGGCAGCTCCTGATCGCTCAAAATACCGATATTTCCTAACATATGCACGGCACGGCTGGATGCATTAAATTCTACCGGCAGCGTGACCAATTGAAACAATACTGCCGCCGAAAAAAATAGAATCCCGATCTGACAGAAAATGCTGCCTGCACCTCCAAAAATAATTCCTAATATAATAAGTGGCCATGCTGCGGCAGAACCAAAATTCGCTGCCGGAACCAGCGCGCTGCGGATACTAAGCGGCGAATATCCCTGCTGATGCTGAATGGCATGTCCACATTCATGTGCCGCTACCCCGATTGCCGCCACAGACGTACTGCCGTATACGGAATCAGATAGATTCAGTGTCTTATTCTTCGGATTATAGTGGTCTGTCAGGCTGCCGGCTACATGCTGAATACGTACATCATAGATACCCGCGCTGTTCAGCACACGCTGCGCAGCCTGCGCGCCAGTCATATTCGTCCTGCTGCGCATTTTTGAATATTTATTAAAAGTAGATTTCACTCTTGCCGACGCAATCAGTGATATCACTGCGCCGATCAGCACTAAGATATATGTTGGGTCCCAGTAATATCCATATCTATATGGCATAATTATATACCTCCTCTTATAAATCTAAAGCTTTGTATTCTCTTTCACCTGATATCCTCTCAGAAACGCATCCACAGGCATCCTTTTTTTCCCCTCTAACTGAACCTCTAAAAGCGAAAGCTGTCCGCTGCCTGTCTGAACTACCATCTGCTTTTTGTCAGCCTTAGTCACAAGACCTGCCAAAGCCGGATCTCCGCCTTCTATTACTCTGGCCTTCCAGACCTTTAAAGTCCTGCCGTCCAAAACCGTAAAAGCACTCGGCCACGGATTTAATCCTCGTATCAGCCGCTCGATCTGGACTGCCGGCCTGTGCCAGTCAATACAGCCCATATTCTTTGTTATCATGCCGACATGCGTCGCCTGTGCCTCATTCTGCTTCGTCCGCGTAGCGGTTTTGTCCTGTATATGCGCAACCGTCTGTACGCACAGCTCGGCTCCCAGCTGCGCAAGCTTCTCAAACAGACTGCCGCCTGTTTCATCTTCTGCAAGCGTAACCTCAGCTTTTTCCAGCATATCGCCAGTATCTACACCTTCATCCATCTGCATCGTTGTCACCCCGGCAGTCTTATCCCCGTTCATCACTGCCCACTGAATCGGTGAAGCGCCCCTATACTTTGGAAGCAGAGAAGCATGGACATTGACACATCCATATTTAGACATTTCCAGTATTTCTTTTGGAAGTATCTGTCCAAAAGCCGCTACAATCATAATATCCGCATCATATTTCCTCAAATATTCGACACATTCCGGCCTGCGGATACGCTCCGGCTGATATACCTCTATATTATGTGCGAAAGCTGCCGTCTTTACCGGAGAAAACTGCACCAATTTTCCCCTGCCCTTAGGCTGATCCGGCTGTGTAACTGCCAGCACAATGTCATGGCCTGCTTTGATCAATGCTTCTAATATACTAACAGCAAAATCCGGCGTTCCCATAAATATGATTTTCATGTTCATCCACCATTCCTTTCGTTCTGCTTAATATAGAACAAAAATTTAATATCGAATCAATATTTAACATCAAGCAAAATTAATCGTTACCGTTCAGCCTTTGGCTTCTATCCTGCGCAAAGCCATTCTATTCATCCTCCTGCTTCGCATCATGGATCTCACCAATCACATGCTCCATGTACATATGTCCGTCCAAATGCTCAATCTCATGGCAGAATGCCCGCGCCAGCAGCTCATCGCCTTCCATCTCATATTCTTCCATATTCTCATCAAACGCCCGGACCAGGACATGGTTCGGCCTTGTGACCTGTCCCGCTTTTCCCGGAAGGCTTAAGCACGCTTCATCTGAGGTCTGCTCTCCCGACTCCTCAATGATTTTCGGATTCACCAGCACAATCGGCCCATCGCCAATATCGATCACCGCAATCCTCCTTAAAATTCCCACCTGCGGCGCTGCAAGTCCTACGCCGTTTGCCTCATACATCGTATCCAGCATATCCTCAATCAGCGTCGCTATCATCGGGCTGATTTCTTTTACTTCTTTACACACTTTATTTAAGATTGGATCTCCTGCTAACCTTATCTCTCTGATTGCCATTTTCTATCTGCTCCTTTTTCCATAAACTAAAAATCTGTTCAAAATTATTTACCCAGTATGAAGCACTTTAGACACGGTGTGCCCATTGAGTAAAATTTCAAACATCCAAATATTATACTCACGTAAGTTAAGACTTGCCAAATTTATCGTCCGTATATGCCCGCAAACACTGGAGCGTGTTTGAAAAATCATTCCCGCGATCTGCACTCCCCACTTTGCGGATCATTCATCCCAAATTTAATCAACATAGCCCGCTATGCCTCATAAATTTGGGATAAATTCTCCATATCATGCCCTGTGGGTACATCTCACAGAAAGCATTTTTCAAACACGCTCTAATGTATCTGAAAAACTTTTCGTTCGCGGGTATAAATATTTTAACTGTTCATAGGATTAAAGTCAAACTGTATCATTAATTTTCTCCATTCCGGAGTATTTTTTACCCGTGTTTCTAAAAAATCCTTGACTTTTATTAAAATCTGATAATCTGGGTGCTTTAAATACATGACTCGCCTATAAACATCATTTATTTTAGCAATCGGTGCATCCGCCGGGCCGATCATCTGAAACCTTGCCCATGTACGGTCTTCTTTCGCCTTTTCAAGCTCATGCCGTATCCATGCCGCAATCTGATCCATACATGCTGCGGCATCCTCCATCTTCCGGCCTGCTGCCATTATATGCAGCATATTCCACGCCGGAGGATAATTCATCAGTCTGCGGTATAAAATCTCTTCATGATAAAACATCTGATAGTCCTGCGCTTTTGCTGCCTGAATACAGAAGTGATCCGGCTGATAAGTCTGTATGACCACCGCCCCCGGTTCGCTGCCCCGGCCCGCACGCCCCGCCGCCTGAGTGACCAGCTGAAAGGTACGCTCAGATGCGCGGTAATCACTGACGTTTAGAGACAGATCTGCAGCAAGCACTCCAACTAGCGTCACATTTTCAAAATCATGTCCTTTGACAATCATCTGCGTCCCGATTAAAATATCTGCTTTATGTGCTGCAAACGCAGACAAAATCTGTTCATAGGAATCCTTTGTGCGCGTTGTGTCATAATCCATCCTAAGAATCCTCGCATTTGGAAAACGCTGCGCGGTCAGCTCCTGAATCTTCTGTGTCCCGGCCTTAAATCCGCCAATATATGCCGAGCCGCAGGATGGGCATTTTCGTACCATCGCCGTCTCATATCCGCAGTAATGGCAGATCAGTCTGTTATTTTTATGCTGACTGAGCGACACATCACAGTGCGGACAGCGCAGTACGCTTCCGCATTCACGGCAGGAAACAAATCCGGCAAGGCCGCGGCGGTTTAAAAACAGCATGATCTGCTGATTTTTAGCCAGACGGTCTTCAATCAGCTCCTGCAGCCTCCGGCTTAAAATCGAGCGGTTTCCGGCCCGCAGCTCTGCCCGCAGGTCAACCACTTCACACTCCGGCAGCGGCTGCTTCCCCGCCCGCCGGCTTAAGCACAATAGGTCATATTCTCCTGATTTCGCACGGTAATAGCTTTCAACCGAAGGAGTGGCTGAGCCCAATACTACGCTTGCTCCCGCCATTTTTGCTCTGGCTGCGGCAGCCTCCCTCGCATGATATTTGGGTACCGTTTCACTCTTATAGCTGTTTTCATGCTCTTCATCGATAATAATAAAGCCTAAGTTTGAAAACGGTGTGAACAAAGCTGACCGCGGGCCGATCATGACATCAATATCTCCATTCTTTGCCCGTTCCAGCTGATCGAAACGCTCGCCCGGCGACAGTCTGGAATGCAGAATCGACACACGGTCGCCAAACCTCTCATAAAAACGCCGCACCGTCTGAAACGTCAGGGCGATCTCCGGGATCAGCATAATACATTGTCTGCCGCACGAGACGGCATGTGCGATCAGCTCCATATATACCTCTGTCTTGCCGCTCCCGGTAACTCCATGTATTAGATATGTATGCTGCCTGCCTGCATCAAATTCTCCAATAATATGCGCAGCAGCCATCTTCTGCTCCTGATTCAGCGAAACACGGTATTCTTGATCTGAAATCTCAGAAACAGGATTTCTAAAATAATACTCCCGCTCAACTCTGACGACACCTTTTTCCGATAGGCTGCGGATAACCGCGGCTGAAATCCCCATCTCTTTTGTCAGATAGCTGTACGGCTGCGGCGAACATTCCATTAATTGGGCCAAGAGCTTCTCCTGCGCATAATAATGCCTGCGTGCGCACTCTGCATACATGCTTTTTGCCTGTGAAGCTGTAAGCAGAAGTCTGACGTTCTTTTTTTCTTTCTGCGTCTGTCTGCGCTTCACCGGAAGCACGGTTTTTAGCGCCTGATTCATCGTACCCCCGTAGTTTTTACGTATCCATGCCGCAAGCGCAATCAGCTGTGACTCGATCGCGATCGAGTCCTTTACAATCGATAACACCGGCCTTATTTTGGATATGTCATATTCCGGCGTACGGGTCAGCTCAACCACATATCCCTTTATCGTACGGCTGCCAAACGGCACCTCTACAAGCATCCCCTCTGTCAGCTCAGCTTCCATTTCCAAAGGCACTGCATATTGAAATGTTTTATCTACTTTTTCATGTGATATATCTACAATTATATTCGCGTACAATCATTTAATCCCTTTTACATTCATCCTGCGCTTCTTCTTTTAAATTTTTCATTCAGCCTGCCGCTTCTTCTTTTAAAATATCTGCAATCAGGTCTCTCTCATCCATCGGATATTTTACACCCCTGATCTCCTGATAATCTTCATGACCTTTCCCAGCCAGCACAATTACATCTCCCGGCCTGCCATGCGTAATCGCATACCGGATTGCTTCCTTGCGGTCTATGATTTCTATATATTCGCCATCCGTCTTCGACATTCCTGCCTTAATATCATCTATGATCGCCTGCGGCTCTTCATCACGCGGATTATCCGATGTAATAATCGTCAGGTCAGCCAGCCTGCCGGATGCCTCTCCCATCTCATACCGTCGAAGCCTGCTCCGGTTGCCGCCGCATCCAAACAGACACACCAGCCTGCCCGGTTCATATTCGCGCAGCGTCGTCAACAGACTTTTTAAACTCATTGCATTATGAGCATAATCAATCATCAGCGTAAAATCATCAGACACTTTTACCATCTCAATGCGCCCTTTGACCTTTGCCTGCTTCAGCACCTGCTTCATATTCCCCTTAGGCACATGGAAATGCCTGCATACTGCTGCTGCTGTCAGCGAATTATACACACTGAACCTGCCCGGCACATCGACTTCTATATCCATATTAACAAGCCCTTCTGCCCGGTAGCTCACGCCTAAATAACCTGGCTTGTGCACCAGCTGAAGATGAGTTGCCCGAAGTCCGGCCTTTTCAGAAAAACCAAATGTCTCAATCTCACATGTATGTCCTCTCATCACAGCTTCGGCATGTGTATCATCGATATTGATGATACCTGTCTGGCATTGACGAAACAGCATACTCTTGCACGCAAGATATTCCTCAAAGCTGGCATGTTCATTCGGGCCGATATGATCCGGCTCCAGATTGGTAAAAATACCGATGTCAAACGTAAATCCATCTACGCGGTGCATTTTAAGCCCCTGCGATGAAACTTCCATCACACAAGCGTCGCAGCCTGTGTCCACCATTTTGCGAAAATACTGCTGTACGAGATAAGATTCCGGTGTCGTATTCGCAGCAGGGATGTGCTCATCTCCTATGACCGTTTCAATCGTACCGATCAGCCCGACTTTTAATCCTGTGCTTTCCAGAATAGATTTTATCATATAAGTTGTCGTCGTCTTTCCCTTTGTGCCGGTAATGCCGATCGTCTTTAGCTGCTGTGCAGGATAGCTGAACCATGCAGCTGACAGCACAGCCAGTGCATGTCTTGTATTTTCGACTAAAACAGCTGTCATTCCTGACGGCACCTCAACCTCCCTCTCTACTACAACCGCTGCCGCCTGTTTTTTTGCCGCTTCATTTATACAGTCATGCCCGTCGAATGCTGCCCCTTTGATGCATACAAAGATACAGCCGGGGACAAGCTTTCTGGAATCATATACTAGTTCCGTAATCTCTTTATCCATGCTTCCTGCCAGTAATTTACCGTCTAAGCGTTCTGTCATTGTTTCTATTGTCATAAAATAACCTCCGGTTTCCTGCATTTTAATCTTTCTTATACTTTTATTTTAATATCCTTCTATTTTCTTATGCATGATCTTTTCATGATCTTTTCATAATCTTTTCTTCCCCAAGCTATTATAACGATTTTTACCGCCGGACTCAAGTATATATTATTGAAAAACAAGAGTGTTTTCAATAATCGTTACTTTTCACACCCAATGTCAGAACTTAAGACTTTGTAACTATTCAGATAAGGTGTTACATATTGGCTGGCCGGACGCTGGGCGAGGGAATCCGTCCGGCTGTTTATGACAGGCATTATAGGAAAGATCCTGTCTGTCACGGCTGTATCAGATCATTGATCTCTGGTTAGCGTTCACAGTTAAAAATTGTCGTCATATATTTCGTTTTCATTTTAAGGCTTATCAAAAACAGCCGGGTGAGGGGAGCTGTCCCGTCTTCCGGGTATCCACAAATGTAACACCCTATCTGATTTGCTACATACTAAAGCTTAAGTTAATGACATTGATTCACGGCCCAAGGGGGCCCTCATAGTAACGCCCCGTGAAAAGCAGCATATAAAAATCAGCCTGCAGGGTATCTGTGATATTGATATGCCCCCTGAAGGCTGATTTTTATTATTTGCTGTATTAGCGACTCCTTATATATGCGCTATATTTTTTCATCTATCAGATGCGGTCTCATTCTCGGATTCCTCTGTCAGTCAGAATCCTCTGCTCCCCATACGGTCCAAGCAGTTTTGTGAAATAGGCATATAAAGTGAATCCTCATACTTTTTGAGTGCTTCATTAAAAATGGAACTAGGAACTGCAAAGCGATTGCCGACTTCTCTGATTCGATTATTTCTTACCTCGCATTTCGTACCATTAATCTGAAACTGTCTGTCCGTATCCACCCCCATCTCACGAAGTATACTAAGTAACATCGGCGTGCTTTCTTCGTCTATCCTGTCCGAAATCCACTGCTGGTCAGCAAACCGAATCAATGCGTTCATTCCATATGCCAGCTGCCTTGCCTTCTGATCCTGTTCCTCGCTGCCGCTTCCTAGTCCATCAATAAAGATGTTGTTTTCCCTTACCATAAGACTGTATCCATTGCCCAGATCAAACACATCTCCCACAGCAATGCTGATGCTGTTGTCAGACGGATCATATTCCTTTGAATTCCGTGTTTTATATAACAGATCATCTGCGTTAATCCGATCTATATAAGTAAATACATTCATGTCATAAGCTTTGAATACTTTTTCACCATTGACCGAAAAATGATTCGTGACCGCATCCACGACTTCACAGGTTATTTCATACTCATCTACATTCTCCTGAAAAAGTTTTTTTACATCTTTATGGCCGGATTGAAAAAACATAATCATATTGTTTAAATCCCTCTTTTTTTTCGCGTCAAATCCATTCAAGGTATCCGGCAGATTTCCATCAGTATCTCCATTAAAATAGCTGACAAAATCATCGTCACAACCATCTTTACTTGCGATTCTGCCCGTTCGGGTATTATAAATATAAGTCGTACTGCTTCCTATGCCACTAACACTCATCTTTTAACTCCCTCCTTCTTTTACTGCAGCAAAAGCTTTCCTTACTGACCTTTCTGCCGCATGATGTACGTTTCAAATAAAACTTTCTTGCTTTCATACAGATCCCATGCACATCTAAATCATCCTTTCTTTATTTATATATTTTTTGTTGCACTTCCGATATCATTTACACAACATCTCCCGCGCAGCACAAGACTTATATAAATCATATCGGCACACAGCAGCTATATGCGCACTACTCACAAAGGTCTGATTTGTAAATAATGATTTCTGCTGTTGTATTTAGTCTATCACTTCTATAATAAATGTGTCAACTTGACATTAATTCTAATTACTAAAAATATATCGCCTGCCTTTTCAATACAACAGCAATGGCCATGCCAAAGCAAACGTATATTTCTAGAACAACAGCAATGATCAGGCCAAAGCAAACGTATATTTCTAGAAATACTGGACACCCTACCTTCCATGAAACGATTACAAAACTTTTTAATCTGCGGCCTGACAGGCTGGTGCATGGAAATCTTATTTACATCCACAGGAAGCATATGGAAACGGGATAAGCGCCTGATGGGACAGACTTCTCTATGGATGTTTCCCATCTACGGCATGGCAGCCGTCATTGCCCCGGTATCCCGTCATCTGACACGCTGCCCGATGCTCCTTCGCGGTGCGATCTACAGCGTCGGCATATTTACAGGAGAATATGTCAGCGGCAGCTTTTTAAAAAAGCATAAAATGTGTCCCTGGGATTACAGCAAAGCCAAAGCAAACATCAATGGATTAATACGCCTTGATTATGCACCGCTGTGGATGTTTGCCGGATTGACCTTTGAAAAAATCCTGACAATGTCTAATGGAAAATAATCATAGCAGGGCTGTGTAACAATTCAGATAGAGTGTTATATTTATGGATACCCAAAGCGCCGGGTAAGGGGAGCGGGACCATCTTCCTGTGACGTTGGAAGAATGATTAGAAGCCCTTGGCATTCTGCTCTATACACAGGCAGCGCAGCCGAAGCGGCACCTTTAGCTTCCGGCCTAAGGCCGGGGCGGACTAGGTGCCGCGACCGTCCGGTGCAACAGCGTAAAAGCAGAATGCTTAGGAATTCTCATCATTCTGGAAAAGTCACAGGAAGATGGTCCCGCTCCCCTCACCCGCCGTCCGGCTATCCACAAATGTAACGCCTTATCTGAACTGTTACAAGCTGTCCCCTCTATTTTTTAAACTTGTATTTTGAGTCTTGAAATTTTTCCTGCAATAGTATATGATTGTAAAAATGCGTCAAAATATGGATTTAAAAAATCAACTCCATATCAGGACAAATCAAGCCAAAATTCAAGGAGGTCAACTTATGAAGCACTTACTTAATCCATTGGATTTTACCGTTACAGAGCTCGATGCTCTGCTGAAGCTGGCAAATGCAATCGAAGCAGCCCCTGAAAAATATGCTCATGCCTGTGAAGGCAAAAAACTGGCTACCTGTTTTTATGAGCCAAGCACAAGAACACGGCTTAGCTTTGAAGCCGCTATGCTTAACCTTGGCGGTAGTGTCATCGGATTCGCCAGCGGGGATAACAGTTCTGCTGCAAAAGGCGAAAGCGTATCCGATACCATCCGTGTTATTTCCTGCTATGCAGACATATGCGCCATCCGCCATCCAAAAGAAGGCGCAGCGCTTGTTGCCAGCAGCCGTTCTTCAATTCCTGTCATTAATGCAGGCGACGGCGGTCATCAGCACCCGACACAGACACTTACTGATTTGCTTACGATCTATTCTCTCAAAGGTCATTTTGACCACTTAAAAATTGGTCTATGCGGTGATCTCAAATTTGGGCGAACCGTTCATTCTCTCATCGATGCCTTAATCCGATATGAAGGTGTAGAATTTATATTAATCTCCCCAGAAGAACTACGTGTGCCGGGTTATATCCGGGAGGACGTATTAGACGCAAATCAGATTTCTTACAAAGAAGTCGAGCGTCTGGAAGAAGCGCTCCCTGAACTTGACCTGCTCTACATGACACGTGTACAAAAAGAACGCTTCTTTAATGAAGAAGACTACATCCGCATGAAAGATTTCTATATTCTGGACAAGGCTAAAATGGAGCTGGCGCCAAAAGATATGCTGGTCCTTCATCCACTCCCTCGTGTAAATGAAATCTCTGTCGAAGTAGACGATGACCCAAGAGCAGTATATTTTAAGCAGGCGCAGTATGGTGTCTATGTCCGCATGGCACTGATTCTGACACTGCTTAACATCCATATCGATTAACCTGACATTTATTAACGATCAGAGACTGAATGCTGCACCCGCTGGCAGCATATCCATATTGATTAACTTAACACGATAAACAGGATAAACGATTGAAAGCAGATGCGTATGTAGGTTTACTCTATAAAACGTTTCATGAAAACGATTTATTTAGAAATGAGGAGGATGAATATATGCTAAATATTAGTGGAATTCACGAAGGATTTGTCTTAGACCATATTCAGGCGGGTATGAGCCTTCAAATCTATCACGATTTAAAATTAGACACTCTGGACTGCTGTGTAGCAATTATCAAAAATGCGAAAAGCAATAAGATGGAAAAAAAAGACATCATTAAAGTCGAATGCCCCATCGATGCCTTAGATCTGGACATACTTGGATTTATTGACCACAACATCACCGTAAATATCATTCAAAATGATATCATCGTAAAAAAACAGCCGCTGTTTCTGCCAAAGGAAGTAAGAAACGTAATCCGCTGCAAAAATCCGCGCTGCATTACCTCTGTAGAACAGGGATTAGATCAGATTTTTGTGCTGACAGATAAAGAAAAACAGGTATACCGCTGCAAATACTGTGAAACAAAATTTAAAGGCAGACGCAGGGTCGGATAAATCATCTGCTTTCTTGCAGATCTATTTCAGAACAGGACACGTTCTGTACTATAAATATAAAATTATGTTAGATTATACTATATGCAAAAACACCCTATGCAATGTTCGCACAAATGCATGGGTGTTTTATCATTCTGCTGATACGAAATAATCAATCCCCGATCACTTTTGGATCATTCAAATCCGAAACCATCTTCACTCATCTAAAGAAATGAAACGTTGTTCTCTTCATTTCCGAGCTTTTCCTTCTGGCTTTACCGGTCTTGCTTCCTGCGCTTTCTCTTCTGATTTTTCCAGCTTTGCTTCCTTTGTTTTCTCTTCTGATTTTACCAGCCTTGCTTCCTGCGCTTTCTCTTCTGATTTTTCCAGCTTTGCTTCCTTTGTTTTCTCTTCTGATTTTACCAGCCTTGCTTCCTGCGCTTTCTCTTGCGGCTTTCCGGCTTTTTTCTTATTTTTTTCCTCTAGCCCGGACGGTGCCGCTGACATTCGGCCATAAGCCCTCGTCATGCTCTTCATCAGAAGTCCCGCCTGTGTGGTCAGCTGATCCGGCAAAAGCCTCCACCTCCAGTTTTTGCCGAGCGTAGACGGTTCATTCATTCTGGCTTTATTGTCCAGAATCAAATAATCCTGAATCGGTACAATACATATATTTGCCGCGCTTGATTGTGCAAGACGGATAATTTCGACAACCATTTCTTTTTTATCACTGATTTTACGTCCCACATACTTTTCGATCATGCCGTAATCCGCTTTTGGAATCGAATCTAGCCATCCGTACAGAGTCTCATTATCATGTGTTCCAGTATACACCACACAGTTTTTATCATAATTATAAGGCAGATATTCATTCGTCCCGCTGGAATCTTTCGCGTCAAATGCAAACTCTAAGACTTTCATATTCGGAAAGCCGCTGCAGCGCACCAATTCCCGTACAGAGTCCGTAATCAGTCCTAAATCCTCTACAATAATATTCAATTCCCCAAGTGCATTCTTTAACGCGTCAAACAGCTCGATCCCCGGCCCTTTTTTCCACTCGCCAAACTCAGCTGTCTTATCCCCTGCCGCAATAGAATAGTATTCGTCAAATCCCCGGAAATGATCTATGCGGACGACATTATAGATTCGAAAGCATGAAGAAACCCGCCGGATCCACCATTCGTATTTCGTCTGCTTATGATACTGCCAGTCGTACAGCGGATTGCCCCACAGCTGCCCGGTAGCAGAAAATGCATCCGGCGGACAGCCCGCTACAGCCGTAGGCTTGCGATCCTGCCCAAACTGGAACAGCTCCGGCTCTGCCCATGCATCTGCACTATCTAACGCTACATAAATCGGCAGATCTCCAATAATACGGATACCACGCTCATTGGCATAGCTCTTCAGCTCTTCCCACTGGCTGAAAAATTCATACTGCAGATACTCATAAAATAGTATAGGCTTTTTTAATTTTTCCTGATATTCTTTTAACGCCTCCGGCTTACGCATCCGAAGATCATCCGGCCATTCAGTCCAGCTCTTTCCTTTAAAATGATCCTTCAACGCCATAAACAATGCATAATTATGAAGCCATACAGACTCCTGAATCCGAAATGCACGAAAGCCAGTATCTGTATCCGGGTCAAACTGTTCAAATGCTTTTTTCAACAGCCGATACCTCACCCGATACATTTTGCCATAATCTACATCCGACGGATCGCTGCCAAAATCACATGCATCACAATCTTTTCTTTTCAGCAGCCCTTTCTGAATCAATTTTTCCAGACTGATAAAATATGGATTGCCTGCAAACGTCGAAAACGACTGATATGGGGAATCCCCGTAGCTCGTCTGGACTAACGGAAGAATCTGCCAGTAGCTCTGCCCATTTTTTTTAAGAAAATCTACAAACTGATATGCTTCTTTTGAAAAGCACCCAATTCCATACTTGGATGACAAGCTGCTTATTGGAAGCAGCACTCCACTTGCACGCATGTAACCCCTCCTAATCTTTTCTGTTTTGTTCTCTGATTTGGAATGCAAAATCCTATATGATAAACGTCAAATCATTTATTCCTTATATGATAGAATATCAGATCTATGTTTAAATGTAAATATTTCAAATTAATTTTCATTAACTGAACGATTCTTAAGAGGTAACCGTTCAGATAAGGTGTTACATTTGTGGATACCCGGAAGACGGGACAGCTCCCCTCACCCGGCTGTTTTTGATAAGCCTTAAAATGAAAACGAAATATATGACGACAATTTTTAACTGTGAACGCTAACCAGAGATCAATGATCTGATACAGCCGTGACAGACAGGATCTTTCCTATAATGCCTGTCATAAACAGCTGGGAGAGGGAATCCGTCCGGCCAGCCAATATGTAACACCTTATCTGAACTGTTGCCTTAAGAGATTGTTTGCATCCTATTTTTCTCTTTCCATACAAGGTAAAAAGACAGGATTGTTGCGAGCATGTCACTAATAGGCTGTGCAAAGAATATACCATTTATATCAAAAATAAACGGCAGCACATAAATAAACGGTACAAGAAATACAATCTGCCTTAAAATAGTTATGATAATAGACGGCACAGGCCGGTTAATCGACTGAAAAAAAGTCGTTGCCAGCATTACAAAGCCCAGCGCAGGCGTAATGCAGAAATTGATTCGCAGGCCCGTAATACCTATTTGGAACATTTCTTCCGTCCCGCCAAATGCTGCAAGAATCTGCTTCGGAAATATCAGCACGATAAGCCAAATAATACAGGTCAGAGAAACAGAAAAAAGTACGGCCTGCCAAAACGCCGATAACACACGCTTATAATTACCAGAACCATAGTTATTTCCGATAATTGGCTGGATGCCCTGACTGATTCCGCTTGCCGGCATAATGACAAATGTCATGATGCTGGATATAACCGCATATACACTAATCGCGAGATCCCCTCCATATTTTCCCAGCCGGCTATTATAGACAAGACTGATAAAGCCCATGGCCATTTGTGCTACAAAGAAAGCAAACCCGCAGGAAATAATTTGAAAACAAAGCTTTTTTTCCATTCGAAAAATCTTCTTTGAGATGCGTACCTGCGTCCGATTCCCGAAAACCAGATATGCACCAAAAAAAGCCGAAATCACCTGTCCTGTTACAGTCGCACCAGCAGCGCCGACAACACCCCAGTCCAAAACAATAATAAACAGTGCGTCCAGAATGATGTTAGTTACTGCACCGATTCCCGTTACACACATTCCAAGTAAAGGCTTGCCCGAAACACGGACGAAATCGCAGAACAGCTGGGATAAGCCTTGAAAGACACATCCCAGAGCCACCATTCGATAATACGCGATTGCATATGGATATGCCGTTTCTGTTACCCCGAAAATATTTAAAAAATAATCGGGAATCAAAAGCAGTACTGCACTTAGTAATATTTCAAATATACAGACCATAACCAGCGAATTTCCAAAAGACTGATTCATCTTCTCATACTCATTTTTCCCGGAAAACAAACTAAAAAAAGTAGAACCGCCTGCACTGCATGTCAGCGCAAAAGCCATCATCATAAAGGAAAGCGGGAAACAGACAGATAATCCCGCCAGAGCAGATGTCCCGTTGTAATTTCCGACAAACATTCTATCCACAATATTATAGACAGCTGTTATCAGCAGAGAAACTGCCGCCGGTATGGAAAACCTCAGAATCATGGGAAACAATTTCCCGTTTAAATAGTCAACACTTTTTGTATTCATTATCCTACCTCCAAAATCTGTATTTATATGATCTGAATTTTATCATTCTTCATATAAAATGAGAATTTCAAAAAAGAGAACGGCATTAGATAAAATCTAATAATTGATGCGTTTTCCATTCATTACTCTGTAATTCCTCTTACGAAGCAATTAAAATTTAGGTATGCCCACCAGACGCAATGTCTGTATGCACACACTATTTTCCTCTGTTTACATTAGGCTGCTGCAAGCGATGCCCGCCAGACGCAATGTCTGTATGCACACACGACTTTCATTCTTTTGGCACAGATTGAGCATGCAGGTTTAATAGCAATTTCTAATAATGCCATAAAATAAAATCTAATGATTGATTTTAAATATATTTTTCTATATAATTTTCTAAATGAAAGAAGGGACGTTAGACAAAATCAGACCAATAATTGTCCCATTGCGCATCAATTTCATTCAGGGATACCCACCATATGCACTAACTTTGTTGCTGCAAATTCATAAAATTCATGGTATAATCAAAA
>CANDMV010000068.1 GCA_947385875.1 uncultured Eubacterium sp.
TCCGCAAAGTGGGGAGTGCAGATCGCGGGAATGATTTTTCAAACACGCTCTAGAAACAGCTGACAGGATCTTCTCCTGCCAGCTTTTAATTGTTGCTTAAACTAATATATTATTAAATCTATTTATTGGGCAAATATTCCTCCCAAAACCAGTCACTTTGAATTATTGCATCATACATTGCTGCTCGCCAGGTATTCAAGCGTATACTCTCTTTTTCTTCTATGCTCTCTTCTAAATGCTCAATGACTAATTCCTTCCCACCTTTTTTAACTAACCGTCTAAGCCTAAAGAAACATCCCTGAAATTCTTCACACGCCTGCAGCTTATACAAATTATTCAAATTAAACTTTTCAAAATGGTTTTTTGCCCTTACATATTTTATGTATTCCCATTCTTCTGGAAAATCTACATAAAACTCAAAAGTAACTGTTCTGGTAATTCTGGTTGTCTTTCTTGCTGGTGCTTCCTTCCAATTTTAACGCCGCCTATATATTGTTGCTTACCATCTCTAAAATAAATAACTTGAAATAAAGTTTCATATGCAAACCAATCATTCCACTTATCATTTAATAAATATATAATCTTTCCCGTTTCATTTATATCAATTTTATCTGCTACTTTGAAGCGCATAAATATAGTTTCTCCCAACACTTATCTTTATCGATATTATATCATGCTTTTTCATTATCCAGCCTGCAGAAAATATCCAGTACCTTTTCCTGCAGTATACTGCCGGAAAGATTTTCACATTCCGTATAATGATTACTTAGAAAAAGCTCACGTACGCGATCCTCTGCGTTCAATACATCTTCCAGCGAAACCTCACTCTGTTTAGGAATATACCTTGTACTGATACGTTTCTTTTCCTGTGCAAGAAACTTTTGCAGCTGTTCCTGATGGCTTCTTAGCCGCTGTATCTCTTCCAACACTTGTTTCACTGCTTCCAGCGGTTCACCGGCAGCCAGCTTGGGAAAAAGATTGTGTGCCGTCTCAAAGGCTGAGGCGACAGTATCAGCCGTTTTACTTAATTGCTGCAGCGACTTCCGCTGCCTGTCAAGCTGTAATTTTTCTCCTTCCAGCTGCTGTCTTTTCTGATAGAGCCAGCTTAATTCTTCCGAAGATATTTCTTGTTCCTGATTCAGATGTTCCAGAATCGTCTTGGCTTCAATATCTCTTGTACCACAGAGCGGACATTGATGCAGGGAAGGCATTGCCTGAACAATCTCTCTGCCAATACTTCGAAGCTGATTCTGCAGTTTTTTCCCTAACTCAGCATTCACTTCTGCTTCACTGATTTGTGACTCTACTTTGCCAGATCGTAATCGGAAATCCTCCTGCTTTTCTTTTAGTTCTGCCCATTGCGTATCCAGATCAGGCAATTTAGAATAAGCCAACAATTCGTGATATTCGTACCAAAATGCTTGTGATCGTTCTAAATTTTTTTCAAGCTCTTCCAACTTCTGTTGTGATTTCTGAAAAGACTGAAATACCTCATACTTGTCCGTTTTAATCATTAGAGCCGGCAGCCACTCTACCAACGGGTCTAAAGCTTCTTTTTTCTGCTTTATAGATTTTAAACGCTTCTCGTCCTTTCCAATGTCGATATTTAGATTTTCATAATCGTTACTGCATTTCTTATATTCTTCTTGTAAGGCAGCTGCCTGCTCACGGACATACAATAACTGTTGTTCTGTATTCTGTGTTTCGGCCTCAAGCATTGACCGGCTCAGTACTGGTTTGCAAGCTTCTGCCTGATTTAATTCCGCTTGGATTTCTCCCATAATTCCCACAATCTGATTATGAGAAGCATCCGGCACAAGGTTCAATCCGCTACGCCTGATATAACTTCGCAGGCTGCTTTCGTCAATAGATTGTACAGAGGACGGTTTTTGCAAAAACTCATCTATCCGTTCCATCTCCGCACAGAGCCGGGAGCTTTCCTGTTCGCATCTTTCCTTCCACACTTTAATATTCTTCCATTTTGCTGCGGTCTCCGGGCCATATAAAAGCTTAGAAAAAATAATATTGTGGTCAGGCTGCTCGCTCGTAAATAGATAGGTATCGTCAACTGAAAAGTAATTAAATCTATGGAAAAGTGTATTCAGCTGCTCCGCAGTACGATTTTCCGCGCGGTTTTTATACCATTTTGCTTCCCGCTGCTTTTTCTGCTGTGCCGTAAATACCTTATGAACTTCAATTTCTCCCTTATTCGTACGAAACATAAGCGAGACCTCTGCTTGATCTGCGGGGTCTTCCGGGACAGGATGCTGTTTACGGACAGTGCCTGTCATTGCCAGCTCGATTGCAGAAAAAACAGAAGTTTTCCCTGACCCATTTGTACCAGAGAACAGATTTGCTTTTGGAAATGACAGGTTTATGTCACTGTTATAAAAATGCGGACGAAATTCCTCTGGAATATGGATACTATGTACTGAGTAAATTTTTTCTACAGGCACAGGAAGAATATTGGATACGTCTTTTTTATAGGAACTGAAGCCAGAAGCAATCGCCTCAAACCCGGCACTCTGAAAGCTATCCAGACAAAATTCATATTCTTCTTTCAGGATTTTTCTCCATTCCTGCTCTGGCTGTACCAATGGCTGATCGTCTGCTCGAAAACGTGTATTTCCAACCGGAAGCCGTGCACGAAGCTCGGATTCTTTTAAAACTATCTTGCGTATATAATTTGTATTGCGTTCAAGCTCAAAACGGGTATGCCGATCGATCTGCTCGAAATCCTCGTCCGAAAGGACACATACAAGATACAAATTCCAACAGAGATCGCTATGCAGCAGATAATAAGTCTTTTCAACAACCTCTGTAGAAAACTGTTCATCCAATAAAAGAAATTCTTTCCATTGAGCAAGCGACAGCGGCAGCAGCAGGTATTTTGCAAAAACTGTCCCTGTCTTAGAATAAATCTGGTCAGCCCAAAAATACTTCATATTCTGCCAGACAAGCGTCTCGCCATGCCGCATACCCTTTTCAGACAAAATCTCCTTAATGGTATCAATCCCTGCCATTTGTTAAATCCCCTTCCTGAATAAGATGATCTCCATGAGAAATATCCGCCGTAGATTCAGGCAAAAAATGATAATCATCACTGGCTATATCAAAATATATAACACCCAGCTGACCTTCAGCGAGGTTTGCATCATTGTCGAACATTTCTTTCAAAAGAGCCTTGGACAGCTGCCGCGCCACAACATCATCTGCTGCAAAAACAATCAGCATTTTTCCGAAAGGAGATATTACATTAGAACGACTGTTTTCTCCTTCACAGATAAATTTATGCTCTCCTTTCAGACCATATAAACGTCTAGGAATTGTATTGCCTTTTAATGCTTCGAATATTAACTTATTGAGGCCAAGCAGCGCGGCACGTGCCACAGTAAAATCTGATTGATCCAGAAGAATCCCCCAGTCTGCCAGATTTTCTTGTTTGTCAATGGTCAGCAGTTCTTTTTCTGCATTCGGCAAAGTAAGGCTGAAGAACCGATCAACCAGATATTTATCTGGTTCTGTGAATGGAAAGTGGTAACACGGTTCCAGCTTCGCCTTTAGATCTGCAGATTTTCCTAATTTCTCTTTCACTTCGTCAGATTTCATCCTGTCTTCCAGCGTTAAGGAATAATGTGCGGGTTTCCAGACATCTCCCTGCCAGCAAAAACAGCCAGTCGCTTTCAGAGAAGGTATCGTTGTCACTCCATACTGATTGGTAATCTGATTTGGCAGGATAATCGTTACAGCCTGTTCTGCAGAAGTGCTAAACCAGACTTCTGTTTTCTGCTTCTCCATATACGCTGCAAAAAGGTCGCAGCTTGAGCTATCCTTGCGTGCGTGCACTGTTTTCTCCTGCCACTCTTTAAGAGGAATCCCGACATTCTTTACATAGATACAAGACCATGACAGATCAATCAACTGAGGTTTTTCCCCATCCCCGGCATTGGCACTGACCAGACGGGTACCTGCCGCCCAGTTACAAGTAATACACATCCCCAAATGATTATGATTCCACATTTCTCTCCGAACCCTGCTAAAATCCTCGTGTTTTGGAAAACGATTTAGTTGTGGATGCAGAATAATAATCCCCTTTGTCAGTTTTTTATTCTGCAAATCCTGCCATGAAATATAATTATTTAAGGTATCTGCACATAGAAAGGTAACAATCCGACCGCCCAGCGTAAAGATTCTGCTCCCTGTTGTCAACCCCGCCCCTTCACAGGCACAGGAATGATCGCTCATATGCTGTGTTTTCATCTGGGGTGCAAGACATAAAAATTGTCTATCCTCCTTCCAGATACTAAAACAATAGAACATCACATTTACAAACTTTTTTCGATTCAGCCCTCTACAGACCGCATTATCTATCAGCTGAATCTGATCCATTTCCCCTAGCTGCTCACACAGCGCTTCAAAACATTTCACTGGAATTCCCTGACAGGGAAGGCACCATAATTTCATCTCATTCGGCCATATTTTTTTATCAGCTGCAATCTTCCGCAGCAGACTGATGCTGATGCAGTATTCTGGAAAAAGCAGAAGGTCAACACCTTCCCTATTTGCGATATGCAAAAGGCTGACGCATTTTCGATCGTGAGCTTCGTCTGCAATATATACACTGTTTTTTGTATAAAATAGATCTCCTTGTATTTGTACACGCATCAGACTAAAAGTATCATATCTCTCATCACAGCAGCTAAGACAAACTTGTTCATACCCCATCTTTTGTACTTCATCAAAAAGGTCTATATATTCAATACCCATACGGTATTCTCCTCTCTGAATAACTTTCATTATAATTTGTAATTATAACATAAATTCGACATTATGCTACATTTTTTTACACTGCTGATGGGGCTGCCGTAACGTCATGTTACTTTTCACACCCCAGCCCTTGGTCTGGGTGTGAAAAGTAACAACGTCATTCCTGCCTTCCAGCACAACCCAAAATATCTCTTGTTTTTTGGTCAGCCATAATATACAATATCATTACAGTTAAGGTAACTCTTAACAAGGCAGGAAGCCAGAAAGGAGAAAAAATGATCGACATGGGAATGACAGACAAACAGTTCAATGGTTTTGTGAGATTTCTGTTGGATGCAGTGAAAGACGCAATAGAAGAAAAGGAAATTGAGAAAAAAGAAGAAAAGCTTGCCAAAATTGCCGACAATCTCCAAAAGACATTGGAAGATTAAAAAAAGGGGGGGGGATGGCTGTAGAAAAGAAGTAATCAGGCAGACCAACAGACAATCCCCAGACTAAAAAAGTAGGCTTTCGAATATCACCGACTGAAATTGCAGATATACAAAAATGCTCTGCTCTATATGGAAACGCAGCGTGTAAATGCAGTAGTTGAAAGAATCAGTCTTCTCAAGAAAAAATTAGGAATACAGTAACAAATGAGCAGCGGCTAGACTGCTTGACAGCCTAGCCGCTGCGATTTCGACACCTCCTCAAGGAAGCTGATAGAGCGTGTCAATATATCTCTGTAAATTGTCCTGACTGTAATTATAATTTTGTTGAATCATCAAAATTCTGTAAAGGCTGAAATCCTTACTTTGACAAGATTCCGATAATTCAAATTACAACAATTAAGCAGTCAATAAGCATATTCAGACAATTTACTTATACAGTTTATCTAACAAAGCCAGTTAACACACACTTATTTATCTATATATCCCGATGATTTTACCTTCCGTCCTGCGTTCTCAAATCGTTATTTTTCACACCCCAGCCAGAAAGCGGCTGTACTGTAAAAAGTAACGGCATCCGGCCCATTGGAAGTTCGCCCCTGGCGAAGGGCCGGATGCTTGGCAAGCCTAATTTTGGGCCTTGACCAGACAGCGAGTGTCTGGTCAGGGTGTGATAAGTAATCTCAAATCTACATATCCCTGTGCAAGAGCACTCTCTGTAAATATTCCCGATCCTCCATACGTATCCAGACTCAGATACAGATTTTCCAGTTCTTCTTCTGTCACAATCCATCCCATATGCACAGTTGCTGTCTCCCCCGGCTGAATGCTCGCGATATAGTTATTATTTCTCTCTCCTCCATGCACATCATAATACTGCATCTCAAACAGCCTGGATAATCCCCTGTTGGCCGCATGTGTCCACTGATCTTCACTGGAAGGCTCTTCGTAATTCCATCCTGACGCCATCTTCATCTGTCCGTCTTCTTCATAGATCCTCGCCAGATCACCAAAGAACAGCACATCCTTCAGCTCCTTATCCCCAGTATTTGTATAATCGACTGTAACATATACCAGCTTCTGTGCAACCTCTCTGGATTTTATCACCTCGCTCAAAGAATCCTTATTTCCTTCCTTGATATACTGAATCGTTGCCGGCCTGAGCTTTCCATCACTGCCGGTCTCACCCTTCCATTCCTCATCGACGAGGGATTCATCCAGCAGACTGAGATCATCAGAGACCTGCACACCTGTTACCTTAGCTGTTAATCCTCTCTCCTGCCCCTCCATATCGTCCAAGGAAAAGCTTTCGCCGACCGCATGTGTATTTTTCATGTCTTCTTTTGATACAACGGTTAATCCCATGTCATCGTCCTGCGTCTCATTATACTGCTCAACTTCCAGCTTACTGGCCAGATAGGAGCTCCAGTCCCAGCTGCTGACCAGATTGTGATCACCTGCACCGTCAACAGGAATCAGTTTGATACTTTCGGCAACCTTGATCGCTTCTTCTTTTGATACATCTGATGCTACATACATCTGCATGACATAGTGCACATCTGTAAACGCTACGTAAATCCGCTGATTGAATGCAATCTCCTCTTCATATAAGTGCGGATATTCCAGATATACACCGTCAAATCCATTAAATGAAAGATCTTCACTGGAAAGGACATTTTCGTGCAGCATCTCAAACTGCCCGTCACCCATATCCATGCGGTAGAATACAACTGAAATGCCTCCCTGATACATTGCATCTTCAAAGCAGTACTTTCCTTCTTCCGTCTGTACCATTCCATCCGGCAGATAGCCGATTTCCATTTTTACATTTGGTATCTCAGACAGTTTTACTGAATCAGCTGATGCATCATCTGCCTTCGATGCTCCCTGCCCCTGATCCTTTGTTCCCTGTCCGCGATTTTGCGCTTCCGGCTCTTGACCTGATATTTTAATGTTCACTCCATGATCAGATATCTGCTCACGCTGCATCCGATAGATGCTGACTCCTGCAAATGTCGTCGTGCCAAGCAGCACAACTGCTGCCATAGATGCTGCAAGCACCTTTCCTGCCGCCTTTCTTCTGCGCTGAAACCGCGGCTGCTCTGTCTTTACCTGTTTTTCTACTTCTCTTTCAATCATCGTTCTCATCTCCTCCGGCATTTTAGGAAAATCATATTTCAAATCTTCAAATCTCATAACTTCCTCCATATCTACACGCTCTAAGCTCATGCGCCTTTATACACATCTTGCCTGCTGCACGGCCCTTCCGGCTGCATTTTTGTTACTCACAGCCCGATTTATTTGTCTTTACCTCTATCTGCTTCACTTCATGTCACTGCCTGCTCCAGCTCACTGCGCAGCCTTGCCCTGGCTCTTGCCAGACGGTTTTTTACAGCACTTTCCGTAATCCCAAGCAGCTTTGCCGTTTCCTTCACACTATAGCCCTCCAGATAATATAGCGTCACACAGATTCTGCTTTCATGCGGCAGCTGATTTAAAGCTTCATACAAGTCCGAATAATCATCTGTCTGCCCGGCTTCTTCCTCCTGCTGATAATCCTCCAGCGATACAATCCGCTTTTCCCTGCGCATGATCGTATAGCATTCGTTCATCAAAATCCGAATCAGCCACGTCTTTACATAATGATCCTGCTTCAGACTATGTATATTTGCAAACGCTTTCGCAATCGCTTCTTGTATTGCATCCGCACAGTCTGCGTCATTATAAAGCAGCGTTTTTGCTACATGATAGAGCGTGTCCTCAGATCGAATGATAATCTGTCCTAATTGTTCCTTTTCCATAATTTCCTTTCTGCCGGCCGGCATTTTTTTGTATTTACATGAATTAGATGTGTGAGCACTGCAAATGGTCTCTCATAAAAATAAATTTTTTCTGTATGCGGTTTTTACTTTCTTAAATGGGTTCATTCATGTATAAAAATATAAGCCAGCTTAATTCTCTGTCAGGCAAGTTTTGCCAAAAGGTCATCAAAAAATGAGCCTGTTTAAAAACCGGCCCATAGTCTGCTTAATTTCTCCTGTTTATTTCCATATATATTTCTCCATTTAGAACAATTTTCATTGAAAACATCTGATTTTTCGTACAATAAATTATCAGAATAAACTCCATTTATAATTCATTGATTACTTTAATTCTTTCCCCGTACTATTTAAAAGTTCAAAATTTGTATTATTATTTTTTTGCATCAGCATAACTTTGCACCGCTTTTTATAGCAGGCGATCCCATACTTCAGGATTTCTCTACCCCATCTTCAGAAAGGTCATCTTCATACTTTGTATATTCTATCTGTTTTAATGCCTCCTTACATGCAGCGTTCAAGTCGCCGTCATGTGCATACTTTACTTCTATGTTAAACCCCATATCCCCGGTATCCGGTTCAGCAAGAAGATCTGCATATCCTTCGCCCATTTCCCGGTTGGAAAAGATTCCCCACCGTGTTTTCACTCCTAAGATTCCAAGCAGAACTCCATGAAAAAAGTTTTCTTTCAGATCTGTTCTTACAGCCGTATGCCGGATACTGATAGTCTTCCTTAAATATTCTGTGAAAACCTTTTCTACATCCTCAGCATTTCCATTCTGCAGTGCATCAAAGAAACGGTTCAGCATATCCCCGTCTTCCCGCACATTCTCCTTAAAAAACTCCATAATCTGCGTCTGAAAAATATCCCGGATTTCCAGATTCGGAATCGCCAGCTTCATCTGCCTTCCCTCTGCCTTTCCCCACTGAGTCAGATACCCAGTGGTAAAAAGAAGGCTCCAGATATTATCAGTCGTCTGGTAAAGCTCCTCATACGTAAGTTCCTGATGAAATACTCTTATCCCCATCCACCGAAAAAAATGTTCCAGCATACTCATATTCAGCGTTTTCCCAAACCTTCTGGGACGGGTAAACAGATTCACTTCTCCCCAGTGGTTAAGGAGTTCCCTGATCATCCCTGCCTTATTAATATAATAAAAATTATCGCAACGCAGTTTTTCAAAATTGTCTATCCCTATTGGAAGCTTCTTCCTCCTCATCTCCATCCATTACACACTCCTTTACAGTTCCTTATTATCAGATCAGATTACATGGAATAAAACAATTTCTCTCATCAATCGGAATTACTTCCTCGCACATGCAGACAATACCGCCGCTGCCCCGTATAGCCCCTGCCTTGTCGATCAATTCATATTTTTTTACCTCCCGCCGGTCCGGATTTGCAGATTTCTTAATTTCCAGCGGGTGAATCATGCCATTTTCCTCCACAAACACATCGATCTCCTTTGCATTAGAATCTCTATAATAAGTCAAGCCTGCCTTTGAATGCCCATAAGCATAATTTTTAAGCAGCTCCGCTATGATATAATTTTCAAAAAAATGTCCGCAGGCTGCTCCATGCATCAGCGTATCCCTCGTCAGCCACATGGATAGATAGGCGCAGAGTCCCGTATCACAAAAATACAATTTTGGTGTTTTCGCCAGACGCTTCAGCCCGTTGTTCGCATACGGCGGCAGCAGAAAAATAATTGCCAGACTCTGCAGCAGCCTTACCCATTCCTTCGCCGTAGGCTGGGAAAGATCTGCCGCATCTGACAGAGTCTTATAATTGACCTGCTCTGCAGTCAGGGCAGCACATGCATTTAGAAACTTTCGAAAACAGACTGTATCGGTAATACCGCCTTCTTCCGCCACATCCCTCATAAGATAAGTCTCGATATAAGAATTGAAGTATTCCTGCCTCTGCTCTGCGTCCGCAAAAAGCACATACGGCATCCCTCCGCGCCAGATATATTCAAATACATCTGTGATATTATTCTTCCTATGATTCTTTATCGCAAGTGCCTGTCTCTCCAGCAGACAATTCAATGTGAAGTCCAGTTCATTTATATATCCCAATCCTTCCACTTCGCTCTTGGATAAACTATAAAGCTCCAGAATCCCTATTCTGCCCGCCATTGTTTCACGAATCTTTATCATCATCCCATACTGCTGCGATCCGGTAAGCCAGAACAAACCACACGTATCACTTTCATCGCACATAATTTTCATCTGCTCAAACAGCTCCGGCGCTTTTTGAACTTCGTCTATAATCATCGGCGGCTGATAGGTCTGAAAAAACAGCACTGGATCAGATTTTGCAAGGATTCGGATCATTGTATTGTCCATTGTTACATATGTGCGTCCTGACTCTTCAGCCAGATGCACCGTAACAGAATTGCAGATTTCTTTATCCTTAAGCAGAATCAGGAAATCTGCGATACCATGCCAATAATAAAAGGAGAAGCTGCTGCACTAAGAAAATACAACAGAATATAGCAGTCCAATATTTTTACATCTGCTATATCTTGTATGTATTTTACTTAGTGCGACAGCCCCTCCTAATTTTTAGCTTTTTATTCCTTATACCGCATAAGCATTTTACATTAATTTACGGAACAAATCCTTTAAATCCTCAACACTAGTATCTTTCGGATTTCCCGGACGACATGCATCTGCAAATGCAGACTCAGCAAGGAAATCCAGATCCTCTTCTTTCAGCGCCTCCAGCTTCTGAGGAATGCCGACATCCGCTGACAATGAACGCACTGCTTCGATTGCCGCTTTGCGGTATTCATCCTCAGACATAGAATCTACGCCTTCTACTCCCATAGCGCGTGCAATCTCGCGATACTTCTCACCGCTGCAGTCTGCATTGTATTCCATTACAATCGGAAGCATCATTGCACATGCAACTCCATGCGGCGTATCATATACAGCGCCAAGCGTATGTGCCATCGAATGTGCAATGCCGAGTCCTACATTGGAAAATGCCATACCGGTTACATACTGTCCCAAAGCCATGCCTTCACGTCCTTCTGGATCATTTTCCACCGCACTGCGCAGACTCTTTGCGATCAGCCGGATTGCTTCCAGATTCAGACAGTCTGCCAGCTCCCATGCCGCCTTTGTCGTATAGCCTTCAATCGCATGTGTCAATGCATCCATTCCTGTTGCTGCTGTAAGTCCCTTCGGCATCGTTGACATCATATCCGGGTCAATAATTGCCACATCTGGTATATCGTTTGTATCTACACAGACAAATTTCCTTTTCTTTTCTACATCTGTGATGACATAATTGATCGTTGCTTCTGCTGCTGTACCTGCTGTAGTAGGAACCGCAATCGTAAATACAGTATGGTTCTTAGTAGGAGCCACACCTTCCAGAGAACGTACATCTGCAAACTCTGGATTATTTATAATGATACCGATAGCCTTTCCGGTATCCATGGAAGAGCCTCCTCCAATCGCGATCATATAATCAGCGCCGGATTTTTTATAAGCTTCTACGCCGGACTGTACATTTTCAATCGTAGGGTTCGGCTTAATATCCGAGTATACTTCATATGCCATATTCTTGGCATCTAAAAGATCTGTTACTTTTTTCGTCACTTCAAATTTTACCAAATCCGGATCTGATGCGATAAATGCTTTTTTAAACCCTTTGCTTTCAATAATTCCCGGAATCTCTTCGATAGCCCCTTTTCCATGATAAGATATCCCATTCAGTACAAAACGATTGACCATAATTGTCTTCCTCCTCAACTATTGTTTACATCCTGTCAGATCATTTAACCTGACACACGGTTTCTGCTGCTTCACAGCAGCTGAATAATAACTGCCAGTTTTATTCCTAATTTCTATCTAGCATTTCGATATTCACTACATTTGTGCAATATCTCTATATATGATACATGTCTTGTACTAAAATTTCAACAGAAAATACAATATTTTCCATGAATCCGTAACAGTTCAGCCTTCGGCAGAACTGTTACTTTTCACACCCAATGTCATTAACTTAAGCTTTTGTAACCATCAGCGTTACATTTATGGATACCCGGACGCAGGCTGAGGGGGAGCTGTCCCGTCTTCTGGCTGCGCTGGAAGAATGCTTAGAAGCCCTCGGCATTCTGTTCAATATATTCAATAAACAGGCTATCTTTTTATATGCTGATGCGTAAACAAATGATCCTGACAGTATTCATAATTTCCATCACATTTTGAACAGAACCTGAATTCAAGCGTCGGATCATCCTGTTCCGTCCTGCCGCAGATCGCGCACTTATGCTTTGTAATGCCCGCTGTATTTCTCGGCTGCCTGACCGCCTTTTGGAACGCCTGCCTTCTGCGTACTTCTTTTGGAGTATATCTGTACAAATCCCTCGTTGACAGGAAAAATATCAGAAAATTCAACAGCGACATAGCCATTACAATCCTGCCCGGCCATGAAATCTGTATAAAATCAAACAGCATCAATGCCGCGTACACATAAGCGAGCCATTTCATTTTGATCGGTATAATAAAATACAGTAAGATCTGCATATCGGGATAACACACTGCAAACGCGAGAAAAATAGACATACAGATATAATAAGTGCTAATCTGGCTTCCCACATAAAGCCCCATTGCTGCTACATTGCCATACAGCGCAGCCATGACAATCCATGTCACGACTGCGCCTATAATTGTATATATGATCCCGCCAAATATATACACATTATACCGGAATACACCCCATGTCCGTTCCAGGTTCGTTCCAAGCTGATAATAGAACAGCATCATAATTAAATAAAATATAATACTGTCCATAGACGGCGGAATCAGCACCCATGTCACCAGCCGCCAAATCTGTCCATGCAGCACCTTATACGGGTCAAGCGTCAGAAACTGAAGCATCGCAGGCGAAAATCTGCCCAGCATATATCCGACTGCATACCCGAAGATCAGGTATAAGGTTAAGTTGGAAATCGCGTATTTTGAAAACTTACGCTCTAGTTTATTCATAAAATTCATCGTAACCTCCACGTAAAATAGATAGTAAACCTACAAGATTCATTAGTACAAATACCAAGCAGACAATACACTAGATTTCAGTCACTTTGCGATGGTGACTTTTGGACTGCTGTATTTTCATTCCTGTCATGCATTATATAAATATAGGGATATTTTGTCAATCAAACACAGACTTCTTCTAAAAAAATTTATGAAAATTAATAAATTTTTCATAACTGCTTCAAGGATCACGTATTATTTCCGTTCAGCTGTAGTCATATATTCTGTAATCATCTGTTCGGTAACCGCTTTACTTTCCCAAGGCAGGGCTTCTCCATTTTTCATTCTCACCTGATCGGTCCTAGAACAGACTTTCTTTGCGCAAAACCCCATCGGCTGACCGCCATTCACAATTCTTTCACCGTTCGCGGACTGGCTGCCGTCCATAGATCTTTCCCCCATCATAGGCTGCTGGCTCTGCCCCATGCGCACCCGCATTTCATCGGCTTGATTTTGCTCCATACGTGCCCGCATTTCATCGGCCTGATTCTGGTCCATGCGTACACGCATTCCTTCCGGCTGATTCTGCCCCATGCGCATTCCTTCCGGCTCCCGATACTGTCCTGCTCCTGTATACATTCCTTCCGGCTGACTCTGCCTCATACGTGCGGTCATATCATCTGACTGATTTTGATCCATCCATATTCCTTCTCTCTCTTGGTATTGTCCTGACCGCGTATGCATTCCTTCCGGCTGATTCTGTCCCATACGTGTACGCATTTCATCTGTCTGATTTTCGTTCTGCGGCATGTGCGCCCTGCTAGATTTGTTTTCCTGAGGCTTCATCCTCATGCCATCTGTTCGAGATTGTTCCGGCATTTTACGCATCCGATCACCTGAATCCGACGGCATCATCCCCATGCTGCTATCCATAAAACCTCTATCTTCCGGCATCTGATACATATTGCTATCAGTGGAATTTTCTCCTGCCGGGATACGCATCGGAAGCTGACCGCCATTCTCCAAAGGCATTTGAAGCTGACCAGAATAGCCGCCCTGCTCCGGCAAAGGCATCCCGCCCATATATCGACCATCCATCATGCCTGCTTCATCTGACGGGACTGCTTCCATCAACGGCTGCATTGTATCCGTCTGATTTTCATTCTCCGGCAAATCCATATTCCTCGGACAATTTCCATTCATCGGCGGCCTTCCGTCTCCCGGACAGCCTCCCATCGGCGGTCTTCCGCAGCCTCCTCCCACCGGCGGCCTTCCATTTCCCGGACAGCCTCCCATCGGCGGCCTTCCATTTCCCGGACAGCCTCCCATCGGCGGCCTTCCACAGCCTCCTCCCATCGGCGGCCTCGGTGCCATGACCGGTACACAGATTTCATCTCCGATCTGCAGATTATATACATTGACATACGGATTTGCATACATAACCCTTTTCAGCGGTACTCCATACTGTTTTGCTATTTTGTACAAAGTATCTCCATTCTTTACTATATGAAGTATTCCCCGACAGCGCATCCTTCCATCATCATTTTCAAGAAAATTATCCATAATCGATACCTCTTTATAATCTTTCTTCTAACAATGTATTCCCCCATTTCCAAAAGGTGACAGACAAACATCAAATCAGGCAGATTGCTCAATACTCTTTGTCATTTCCTCCATTTCAAGCAAAATGACCAATACTCCTTGGAATAAACATCCAGTTTTGTGAAAAAAAAATAAACTTTAAATTTAGGAATTGTCTTTTTTTATTGCTTGTCGTATAATGTAGAATGTTTTCGGACAACAATTCATATTTTAATAAGAAGTAATTGAAATTTTTTCCTTTTCAAAAATAACTAAAAGAATGGGTGAGAATATGAATAACAAAGCATTTTATAAGCTAGGAATCGATATTGGTTCCACAACTGTAAAAATTGCAATTTTAGATCCTGCAGACGCCAAAGAGGCTGACAGCCTGCTGTTTACAGATTACAAAAGACATTTTGCAAATATCCGGGAAACACTAAACGGCCTGTTAAACAAAGCATACGATACGCTCGGAGACATTACAGTTACTCCAGTCATTACCGGCTCCGGCGGTCTGGCGCTTGCAAAGCATTTAGACATTCCATTTGTCCAGGAAGTAATCTCCGTGGCATCTTCTCTGGAGCATTACGCGCCGCAGACAGACGTAGCAATTGAACTGGGCGGTGAAGACGCAAAAATCATATATTTTGAAGGCGGTAATGTCGAGCAGCGCATGAACGGCATCTGCGCAGGCGGCACCGGCTCCTTTATCGACCAGATGGCTTCCTTAATCCAGACGGATGCCTGCGGCCTGAACGAATATGCTAAGAACTATCATGAGATTTATCCAATCGCGGCCCGCTGCGGGGTCTTTGCAAAGACTGATATTCAGCCTTTGATTAACGAAGGCGCGACAAAAGAAGATCTTTCCGCCTCCATCTTTCAGGCGGTGGTGAATCAGACAATCAGCGGCCTTGCCTGCGGAAAGCCTATCCGCGGCTACGTAGCATTTTTAGGCGGCCCGCTGCACTTTTTATCAGAGCTTCGAGGAGCATTTACCCGGACACTGAAGCTGGATGACGAACACACGATTGTGTCAGAAAACTCTCATTTATACGCAGCAATCGGCTCTGCATTGAATTCGAAGGAAGATACAGCGCTCCCGCTGAAAGCCATTATAAATCAGCTTTCAGGTGACCTGAGTATAGAATTTGAAGTAGAACGCATGGAACCTCTATTTGAAACACAAAAAGACTATGACGACTTTTTAGACAGCCATGGCAATAATCAGGTTCAATCCCGCAGCCTTGACGATTATGAAGGAGACTGTTATCTGGGCATTGATGCCGGTTCTACCACGACCAAGACTGCGCTGATTGCAGAGGACGGCTCCTTATTATACTCTTTTTATGATAATAACAACGGAAGCCCGCTGTCAGCCTGCATCCGCTCGATACAGGAGATTTATTCAAAGCTGCCGGAGAAGGCACGCATCGTGCATTCCTGTTCGACCGGATATGGCGAAGCGCTGATTAAATCCGCTCTCATGCTGGATGAAGGCGAAGTGGAGACTGTATCCCATTATTATGCTGCTGAATTTTTTGAGCCAGATGTTGACTGCATTCTGGACATCGGCGGTCAGGACATGAAATGCATTAAAATCAAGAACCAGACCGTAGACAGCGTACAATTAAATGAAGCCTGCTCATCCGGCTGCGGTTCTTTTATAGAGACTTTTGCAAAATCCTTAAACTTATCCGTGCAGGACTTTGCAAAAGAAGCCTTATTTGCCAAAAATCCAATCGATCTTGGAACACGCTGTACCGTATTCATGAATTCCAAGGTCAAGCAGGCACAGAAAGAAGGCGCATCGGTGGCTGATATTTCTGCAGGACTTGCTTACTCTGTCATAAAAAATGCTTTATATAAGGTCATTAAGCTGGCTGACGCAGGCCAGCTCGGCAAAAAAATTGTCGTGCAGGGCGGTACTTTTTACAACGATGCCGTACTGCGCAGTTTTGAAAAAATCTCAGGCGTACATGCAATACGTCCTAATATTGCAGGAATCATGGGTGCCTTCGGCGCTGCCCTGATTGCAAGAGAACGCCACGAAGCCGGTCAGGAATCTTCGATGCTCTCCATCGAAGAAATCAATGCCCTGACTTATGATACAAAGCTTGCAAGATGCCAGCACTGCACAAACCACTGCCTGCTGACAATCAACCGTTTTAGCGGCAACCGTCACTATATCACCGGAAACCGCTGTGAACGAGGTCTCGGCCAGGAAAAAAACAAAGAAAATATACCAAACCTATACGAATATAAAAACAAACGAATTTTTGCATACACTCCGATTACCGAAGAAAAAGCTTACCGCGGGTCGGTCGGAATTCCAAGGGTGCTGAATATGTACGAAAATTATCCATTCTGGGCAGTATTTTTTGAAAGACTGCATTTTCGCATCATACTGTCCCCGCCGTCCTCAAGGAAGATTTATGAACAGGGCATTGAAAGCATACCAAGTGAATCCGAATGCTATCCGGCCAAGCTGGCTCATGGACATATCGCATGGCTGATAAAACAAAATCCTGATTTTATTTTTTATCCATGCATTCCATACGAGAGGGATGAATTCCCGGATGCAAATAACCACTATAACTGCCCGATTGTGACCTCCTATGCAGAAAATATCAAAAACAACGTAGACGAGATTTCAAGCGGAAAAATAGAATTTGTAAATCCATTTTTATCTTTTAAGGATCTGGAGACTTTACAAAAATGTCTGTCGCAGACATTTTGTAAGCGCTTTAGGATCATAGAGCACGAGGTCTACGCTGCTGCCGAAGATGCATGGGAAGAGCTTGCCAGTGTACGCCGTGATATGCAGCAGCAGGGCGAGAAGGTCTTGGAATACTTAAAATCGACAGGAAGACACGGCATCGTTCTGGCAGGACGGCCATACCATGTGGATCCAGAAATCAACCACGGCATCCCAGAGCTGATTACCTCATATGGAATGGCTGTGCTGACGGAAGATTCCATCTCTCATTTACAGCCTGTGGAACGTCCGCTGATTGTAATGGACCAGTGGATGTATCACTCACGCCTATATGCAGCTGCCTCCTATATCAAAACAGCTGATAATCTGGATCTAATCCAGTTAAATTCATTCGGCTGCGGACTGGATGCCATCACAACCGACTGTGTCAGTGATATTTTAACCGGTTCCGGCAAAATATATACATGCTTAAAAATAGATGAAGTAAACAATCTGGGTGCCGCCAGAATCCGAATCCGCTCTCTGCTTGCCGCAATCCGTGTACGTGAGAAAAAACATAAAACACGCAAAATCGTTCCGGCAAACTTTGAGCGTACCGTATTTACGCAGGAAATGCGCAAAAACTATACGATTCTGTGCCCGCAGATGTCGCCAATCCATTTTGAGCTGTTAGAACCTGCGTTCGTAACTGCCGGATACAACATCGTCGTCCTCGATAATGACAACCGGACCGCTGTAAATACCGGATTAAAATATGTAAATAACGATGCCTGCTACCCTTCCCTGATGATCGTCGGGCAGATTATGGAAGCCGTAAACTCAGGCAAATACGACATGAGCCAGACTGCCATCCTGATTTCCCAGACCGGCGGAGGGTGTCGCGCTTCCAATTATATCGGGTTTATCAGGCGCGCGCTGGAAAAGGCAGGATACCATGATATACCTGTCATCTCAATCAATTTAAGCGGACTGGAAAAAAATCCGGGATTTTCCCTTACGCCTGCACTGCTGCAGCACGGACTGTATGCTCTGGAATTCGGCGATATTTTCATGCGCTGCCTATATGCCACAAGGCCGTATGAAGCCGTACCCGGTTCTGCAAACGAACTGCATGAGAAATGGAAAGCACGCGTCATTGAGTTTATATCACAGAACAGGATGCTCTCACACCGCAAATTTAAGCGGATGTGCCGTGAAATTATACGTGAATTTGATAACCTGCCGCGACTGAACATCAAAAAGCCGCGTGTCGGCGTCGTCGGAGAGATTTTGGTAAAATTCCTGCCGGCAGCAAACAACTACCTTGTAGAACTGTTAGAAGCAGAAGGTGCAGAAGCTGTAGTGCCTGATCTGACAGACTTCCTGCTCTACACCTTCTACAACCAGCATTTTAAGTCCAAGATGCTGAGCAGCCCGAAAAAGAATGTGCGCATGGCCAATCTCGGTATCCGATTCTTTGAATGGCTGCGCGGCGCGGCAAGAGATGAGTTTCAAAAAAGCAAGCACTTCGACCCTCCTGCACGAATTGAAAAGCTGGCTGAGTATGCAGATCCAATCGTATCACAGGGCAACCAGACAGGTGAAGGATGGTTCCTGACAGGTGAAATGCTAGAACTGATCCATACTGGTACCAATAATATCGTATGCATACAGCCGTTTGCCTGCCTGCCAAACCATATCGTAGGCAAGGGCGTGATTAAGGAGCTGCGGCATCAGTACCCGCTGTCTAACATTGTAGCGATTGACTACGATCCGGGAGCCAGCGAAGTAAACCAGCTCAACCGCCTGAAGCTGATGTTGTCTACAGCTCAAAAAAATATGGCTAAGGAAAAAAATGCATAAGAATCTTTATAAAAAGGTGCTGTCGCTGTTTTTCTTAATGCGGCAGCACCTTTGATGTATCAGTCTATTTCACAAACAGAATTTATTTTTTGTCAGTCATAACAACCTCAATTTCTACAGTCTCAAACGTAAAACCATTTTCTTCCGGTCCTGTTCCGTCAGGCCGGTCAATTCCTAACGTATCATAATATTCATTTGTAAATGAGATTTGTTCATAAGGGAAACTGCTCTGCAAATCTTTGATATATTCAAACGGAGAATCTATTGATGCTGCGTCTATTTCTCTGCGGATTATATTCAAAACAGCTATCACTTCAGGTCTGGCTTTATTTTCCTGTTCTTCCGGACTATGAACAAAATCATCATACGTTTTCTTGTCCCACCAGATAATCTGCTGCAAAGTATTTGTATTACCGGCAGCGAGTATCAGTCCCAAGAAATCTCTGAAATTGCGGGCAATCGGATAGACGTAGTAATCGCAGCAGGTTTCCGGATTCACACAGAACACCAGATCTCCAAAACCCTTGATAAAACAGTAGTGTATGCCATTATCCCATCCAATAATTTCCGCTCCGATCGGAGTACAAAAATACGGTGCTCCCCCACCAAGCTCCAGACCAATCTGGCTTCCGTCTATCTTCAAGCTTTTATATTTTTTATAAAGTGTGTTCATTAAGATACCTCCAAAATGTTAATAACCATTTTATTTAAAAAATAAGCATACTATATTCTATCAAAGTCCAATATACACCCTCCATCTATCAATACTTCCTTCCCCCTGAACGCAAACCCATAAATCCGAATTCTGTCAAGAGGTATTTTTTTCTCTTCCAAATCAGCAGCATACTCTTTTTTTACAATCTGTTCAAGCGCCGCCCTTACAGTATCCTCCAGATTTTTGTCTTTCAACGGAATATGCACCTTAAACTCCAAAATAATAGCATCATCCGTCTTTTCCACAGGATGCAACACCACGTCATACCTTCCATACCCGCTTTCTCTGTTAGATCTTATCGTATACCTGTTTTTCAAATCCACTAGCAGTCCAAGTACAAAGCCGTGGTAAAACCGTTCCGGTTCCGTCTGATCCGAAGGTTTCTTCCCCGTGTCAAAATAACTGAACGTAGTCAAAGCAATTTTGTTCATATAAGCATTCATGTTTTCTATATTGCCGGAAAGAAGCGCTTCCACAAAATGATTGTATTCAGACCTTTTCTGGGCAAACCATCCGGCAAACATTTTTTCAAACGTGTGCACAACTTCCAGATTGGTAAGTGCCAGCGTGTATTCTAGCTCTCCTCTTTTATTTATCGCACTGTCAATAATTTTAAGATAACCGCTAGCCAACAGAAGGCTCCAGATCGCGCTTTCATTGTGATCTAACTGATGAAAATCCACTTCCTCATCAATCGGCGTACAAAAAGGCCTGCCCTGGAGCAGATCCTCCATTATTATTTTTACATCAGCAGCGCTTTTTTGAATCAGATCCGAAGCCAGCATATTAGAACTGGTATTTGCCCAGTAATCTTTGTATTTTCTCTCATCCAGAAAATTTATAATCGACCATGGATTATAAATGCTGCCGCACTTCCCAAATCTAAATCCGTCATACCATTCCCTGACTCTCTGCATTTCTTCCTGAAGCCCGTATTCCTCCAATGCAGCGAGAACTTCATCTTCTGTAAACCCAAATGAAGACGCATACTTTTCTGATGTCGCTGTCACAACCTTTAGATGATTTAAATCTGAGAAAATGGACTCCCGGCTTACCCTTGTAATCCCGGTCATCAGCCCGCGCTCCATATATGGATTCGTCTTAAACGTCGAATTGAATAATCCGCTCATAAAAATAGACATCTGATTCCAATATCCATACATATATGCTTCCTGCATCGGCGTATCATATTCATCTAGCAGGATAATTACTTTTTTGTCATAATATCTATACAAATATTCAGAAAGCTGATTTAAGGACGCTCCTATATCGTCTTCCTCGAAACCGTCTGACAAAAGCCGAAGATAGTGGTCAGTCTCACTCTGCGACAGGAACTTGGATTTCGTCAAATAAATATGTCTCTGATATTCCCGAATGATTAACTTACCAATCTCCCTGCATGTCTTTTCATATTGGTCTTTCTTGATGCCGGCAAAGCTCAGGAATATGACTGGATATGTGCCCTGCAGCCTTCTATACTTTTCCTCCTCCCAGATAAAAAGCCCTTCAAACAGGCCGCTCTTGTCCGCATGATGCATAGAAAAGAAATAATCGATCATACTCAGTGTCAGGGTTTTCCCAAACCTCCTGGGACGAGTGATTAAAGTTACTTTTGCCCTGTCTTCCCACCATTCTTTAATAAATCCGGTTTTATCTACATAAAAGCCGAAATCCTCTCTGATTTCATCAAAATACTGTGCGCCTGTTACAATCGTCCGTGCCATAATTCCGCCTCCAAAATCACAGATCAATCCATTGAATAAATGCTGTCTTATCTGAACTGTTATAACCTGCTTTTCGATAGAAGTTCCATGTGCTTTCATCCTTCGAACCAGTAAGAAGCATCAATTTATAACAATGGTTCTCTTCCGCGATTTGCCGTGCACAGCTTAGACAAGCGGAAGCATAACCTTTCTTCCGATAGTCCGCATGTGTTACCACATTTTCAATCAACGCATACGGCCTTACATTTCTTGTAAGATTTGGAATGATTACACATACGCAGGATGACACAATTCGGCCATCAGCTTCATAAACGATCAAGTGATGATCTGGATCATCTATAATATGATCCCACGTCCTTCGTAACTGCTTGGAATTCTCAGGAATACTTGTCTCGTGAAGATACAAGTACAGCTGCAATATTTCATCTAAATCGTTTTTCTCTGCTTCTCTAATCATAATTTTACCTTTCTTACTTGATATGGCTTGTACCAATCATAACACATACCAGCTATTTTTTCATCAGATTGTATTCAGTTTTTTAATTTTTCAATAGTTATCATCCATCTATGTTATTAGCGTACAGCATGTGACAGTATTTGATGTAACGATCGAAGATTTATTTGACTTTAAAAGGAATGAAAGAGGATGCGCATTTATCAGGTAAGCAAGCATTTGTACTCAATGGACATACAATATTATGCTTGCAGCAGAAGTCGTCAAGCATCATAATATATAAAAAGATTGAATAATGTAATCGTTTCTTGCTTGTCACAGAGCAGGAATTTTTTTATTTCAAATAGTAAGAAATACTTTACATTAAGAGAGAAATGATTTATAATGATATCAGAAATCAGGAAAGGAGTTCGTACTATGTCTAAAGAACGATTTATAGAAACTTATTCACAAGGAGTAACCAATATCCGTAAAATCATTGTTGATACAGAAACAGGTGTAAATTACCTGTTACTATCTTCTAACATGACAAGCGGGTGTGGAGTAACTGTTTTGGTTGATAAAGACGGCAAACCAATCATTACACCTATAAAATAACCATGAAAAAGGGAGATGCATCATCTTGGTGCATTCTCCCTTTTTCTTACCTGTCATATTCTAGAGCGTGTTTGAAAAATCATTCCCGCGATCTGCACTCCCCACTTTGCGGATCATTCATCCCAAATTTATGAGGCATAGCCCGCTATGCCTCATAAATTTGGGATAAATTCTCCATATCATGCCCTGT
>CANDMV010000069.1 GCA_947385875.1 uncultured Eubacterium sp.
TACACATATTCACACACTCTTTCCCTACACGACGCTCTTCCGATCTGTTCAGCAAGGTATGGCAGTACTTATGGACAAAGGACGCAGGAAGCGCCGCAGATGCAGGCGGTGGCAAATTATCTGGCAAACCGCTGCTATCAGGAGGCGCTGAATGTCTTGAACAGTATTCATGAGCATAGTGCAAGGTGGTATTATTACTGTGCGGTAGCACATGCAGGGCTGGGCAATAATGTGACAGCATGTGAGTATGCAGAGCAGGCTGTCTCGATGGAACCCAGCAATCTGGAATATCGGCAGCTGATGCAGCAGCTGAATTTCGGCGGTGCATGGTACAGCAGCATGGGGCAGAGCTATGGCAGGCCGTATGAGAATTTCAGCCGGTTCTGCATGTCGATGGTGCTTATGAATATGTTCTGCACCTGCTGCTGCGGTGGGCTGTAATAGATCATAATTGTATCTTCAGCAGTGGACTTTAGCGGGGCTAAGTCTGAACAGGCTGATGCAGGCTGGCGGTTATTGAAGCTCTTTTGAACGGTTTAGCAGAAAGACCGCGCATAAGGATGTCGTGATCTGGCTGGCCAGTAATCCATATAGATAAGCCCGGATCCCATATACCGGCACAAAAATCCAGATAATGGCAATCCGCATCAGGCAGCCGATCAGGTTTAAAGTAAAGGTAGCAGTCGGGTAGCCGAGTCCATGCAGGATGCTGTTTAAAGTAGTAGATAAAAACATAAACGGGCAGATAAAACTAAGCGTGCGGATATATAATCCGGCGAGTGTATTGGCAAACAGATACTGCCCGATCATCGAATAAGTGAGCAGAAAAAATAAAGTACTTGCAAATCCGAGTACCAGACAGGATTCAATCGTACGTCGAATCGTACGGTGGATGAGTGTCTGGTTTTTTTGTGCTTTTGCCTGTGAGATGGATGGAAGCAGCATGACAGACACCGAGTTCGTCAATACCGACGGAAATAAGATCATCGGCATTGCCATCCCAGTCAGGATTCCAAAGAGGCTTAGGGCATCTTCGTTTGAATAGCCGTAGGTTTTTAGGCAGATAGGTATGAGGATTGCTTCTGTGCTGTTGATAAAGTTAATCAGTACGCGGTTTGCAGTGAGCGGCAGGGAAAAGGAAAAAATGCTGCGCAGTGAAGCAAACAAATGCTGCGTACATTTTGTAAAGCGTATAACAGTCATGGAAAAGAGCGCGCCTGCCAGTTCGCCGGCCACCATGCCCCATACTGCCATAGCAGCAGTCACTGTGCGTCCCTGTGTCTGGCATACACGGTAGATCAGGTACACACAGAGTACGCGGCAGACCTGCTCTAATAACTGTGAGACGGAAGGGACAAATGTCTTCTGGAGTCCATAATAATAGCCGTTGATACAAGAATGGACGGCGGCCAGGGGCAGGGAGAGTGAGATAATTTTTAAAAGCTCGCTGCAGCGCGGTTCATCTAAAATAGCGCTGGCGACAAGGTCGGAGCTGGTATAGATGATAAAGGTACATGCGAATGACAGGCCGACTGATAAAATCAGACCTGCATATAAATACACCTGGGGGCAGCGTCCGGCACCGACTGCTTCTGCCGTATATTTGGATATGGCAGTCTGAATGCCGGCACCGCAAAAAGCGATTCCGAGTGTAAATACCGGAAAAATGAGCTGGTATATGCCCATACCCTGTGCACCAATCGTATGGGATAGGAATATTCTATAAAAGAAGCCTATAATTCTGCTGGCAAGTCCAGTAGCAGTCAGCAGTGCGGTCCCAAGGAGTACGGGATGGCGGGCATATTTTTCTAGGGAAGATGGTAAATGCGGCATAGATTGATCCTTTCATTGTATGATGACAGGCGCTGTTAAGGCTTAGTCTATATATATGGTGAAATATGGATAGTATGCGCATTTTATATATAAAGGAGGGATTGATAGTGATTTATCTGGATCATGCGGCTACAACGCCGATGGCAGAGCAGGTGGCGGCAAATATGCAGCTTTATTATTCGAAGGATTATGCAAATGCATCTACGATTTATGAGTTTGGGGAAAAGAGCAGGGAGGCGGTGGAGCATTCGAGGCGGGTGGTTGCGCGTTCGCTTCGTGCTCTGCCGGAGGAGATTTATTTTACAGCCGGGGGCAGTGAGTCGGATAACTGGGCATTAAAAGGGACGGCGGAGGCATACAGAGAACAGGGAAGACATATTATTACGACACAGATCGAGCATCATGCGGTGTTAAATACATGCAGATATTTGGAGGAGCAGGGGTACGAGGTGACTTATCTGCCCGTAGACGGGCAGGGATTTGTGCAGCTTCAGCAGCTGGAGGAGGCGATCAGGCCGGATACGATTCTGATTTCTGTCATGTATGCAAATAATGAAATCGGGACGATGGAGCCGATCGCGCAGATTGGGCGCATTGCAAGGCGGCATGGCATTTTGTTCCATACGGATGCAGTGCAGGCTTATGCACAGGTGCCGATTGATGTTAATTTTTATCACATCGACCTGCTGAGTGCGAGCGGGCATAAGTTTTATGGGCCGAAGGGAACTGGTTTTTTATATATTCGTGACGGAGTGAAGACAGCTTCATTTATACATGGAGGAGGACAGGAGAATGGCAAGCGTGCCGGTACAGAGAATGTGCCGGGAATCGTGGGGCTTGGGACAGCCGTGGAGCTGGCGATGCAGGAGATGTCTGCTCGAATTTACCGGGAGACGAGGCTCAGAGACTGGATGATTCGCGAGATTCAAAGACGAATCCCTGGTGCATGGCTGAATGGAGACAGGTATGCCAGACTGCCGAATAATGTTAATTTTAGCTTTGAAGAGATCGAAGGAGAGACGCTTCTTCTCCTGCTGGACGCAAAAGACATCTGTGCTTCTGCTGCATCGGCCTGTTCGACAGGCTCCACAGAGCCGTCGCATGTGCTGACTGCGATTGGCAGGGAGCCAGAG
Organism: uncultured Eubacterium sp.; assembly: GCA_947385875.1. GTDB lineage: Bacteria > Bacillota > Clostridia > Lachnospirales > Lachnospiraceae > Eubacterium_J. Next base: position 2,967 of record CANDMV010000069.1, read on the forward strand.
CTGGCTTTTGGATCTTTACGAATGACGCTTGGAGAGGCTACGACGAAAGAGGATGTTATGACTGCAGTGGATGCAGTGGAGGAAAATGTGAAGATGCTGCGGGAAATTGCACGGATGGACTAGAGCGTGTTTGAAAAATCATTCCCGCGATCTGCACTCCCCACTTTGCGGATAATTCATCCCAAATTTAATCAACATAGCCCGCTATGCCTCATAAATTTGGGATAAATTCTCCATATCATGCCCTGTGGGTACAAAGTGTGAAGCACATCTCACGGTCGCTGGAGGTTTCCTAATGGTTGATTTTATATATCAAAGTAACGTTTTGATCGATTGAATTGCATTGATTTCTATTGGTATAATATTATTACAGTTCAGCCCAGTACTTTGCATTAACTGCAAAGCAAACATAATTTATTGCTCAACATTTTCTTAGGAGAACAAATATGAATAAACTGAAATTATCGGATAATATTATCCGGTTTCGGCATGAGAAAAAGCTGACACAGGAGGAACTGGCTGATTTTATGGGAGTGACCAAGGCTTCCGTATCTAAGTGGGAAAAAGGGATTAATACGCCGGATCTTATGCTTCTGCCTCAGCTGGCTGCATTTTTTGATGTAACCGTTGACGAACTGATTGGGTATGAAGCCCAGCTTTCCCGTGAACAGATCCGGCAGCAATATGCAGAGTTATCTGGAGATTTTGCAGCCCTTCCTTTTGAGGACGTATCAGAAAAAGTCAGGGCGCTGGCTCATAAATACTATGCTTGTTATCCGTTTCTGCTTCAGCTTGGCATCTTATACTGTAATCATTATATGCTGGCGGAAACAGAAGAGGAACAAAGAGCTCTTCTGATGGAAGCCGTAACATGGTGTGATCGGATAGTGGAAAACTGCAGTGATGCAGGTGTCTGCAGTGATGCCGTGGTTCTGAGAGCCGGGTTAGATCTTCGGCTTGGAAAAGCGGCAGAAGCGGTGGAAGCATTGGAACCCCTGGCAGATCCCGGCCGTCTTGCTGGGCAGGCGGGGACTTTGCTGGTGCAGGCGTATCAGCTGTCGAAAGATACGGAAAGGGCAAGAAGCTGTGCGCAGGTAAAACAGTATTTGAATCTGTTGGATATGATCGGCGGTGCTGTATTGTCACTTTCATTGAATCAAAATGATATGGATCAGTGCGAGGAAACGATTCGCCGTATCACAGGAATCATGGATCTGTATCATTTGGAAACACTTCATCCAAATGCTGCCGCACAGTTTCGATTCCAGACAGCTGTCGTTTATGCGGCAAATGGAAGGGCAGAGGAAGCGTTAGCGGCTCTTCTGCAATTTGAAAAATGCGTGGACAGGCTGTTAGAGACAGAGGAAATAAAGCTTCATGGAGATAGTTATTTCAATCAGTTGGATACATGGATTGAATGTCTGCCGCTGGGAAGTATGGCACCGCGGGATAAAAGCTTTATCCCGCAGAGTCTGCGGAATGTCTTATCACACCCTGCGTTTGACAGTATAAAGGAACAGGATGGATTTCAGAGACTTGTCAAAAGATTAACGAAAGGAGGTGGGGAGAATGCCTGATTTAAGGGAAATGCTGCCTTTTTTGATTCCACTGGCTGCTGCGGAGTTTGCGCTGCTCGGATATACGCTTTATCATATAATGACACATAAAACATATAAGAGGGGAAGCCGCGGGATGTGGATTGCTGTTGTACTAATCGGAATGCAGTTTATCGGGCCGATTTTATATTTTCTGTTGGGAAGAGAGGATAACTGATATGGAAATGCTGACTTTTTCTCATATAGCAAAGCGCTTTGGAGCCAAACAGGTGCTGCGGGATGTAAGCTTTTGTGTCCCGCAATATACTGTATATGGCTTTGTGGGGCCCAACGGCGCGGGAAAAACTACCGCAATGAAATTAATTCTCGGTCTGCTTGACAGCGACAGCGGAGAGATTTATGTAAATGGAATACCAGTTCATTATGGGAATACGGCAGCCACCAATCAGTTTGTGGGATACCTGCCGGATGTCCCGGAATTTTATTCGTATATGACGCCTGCTGAGTATCTTCGCTTTTGCGGGGAGATTGCAGGTATGCCGAAAAAGGAAATCAAGGCACGCTGCGAAGAACTGCTCTGTCTGGTAGGACTGGAAAAAGAAAACCGCCGCATCAAGGGCTTTTCCCGTGGGATGAAGCAGCGGCTTGGGATTGCGCAGGCTTTATTTGGCCGTCCGAAGCTTTTGATCTGTGATGAGCCGACCTCCGCACTGGACCCGGCAGGACGTAAGGAATTACTTGATCTTCTGGTAAAAGCAAAGGAACAGGCAGCGGTATTATTTTCTACCCATATCCTTTCAGATGTAGAACAAATCTGTGATGAGGTCGCTTTTCTGTATGATGGAAGGATTGTCCTGAAGGGAAATCTTGAAGAAGTACGGAAAATAAAAAAGACTGCATCGGTAGAGCTGGAGCTTGAACGGCAGGAAGATGTACAGAAGATTATGACAGTTTTTTCCTGCCTGAAATTATTAGGGTCTAACAGACTGATGCTGGAGGATGCCGGGCAGCTGCCGGATGTCCTGCGCTTTCTCGCAGATCAAAAAGTATCGATCTTGCGGATTGAGCGTCAGGAAGCATCTCTGGAGGATTTGTTTATGGAGGTAGTGGTAAGATGAAAGCGTTTCTAAAAAAAGAATGGATGGAATTGTGCCGGACGGGCCGCCTTTTAGTACTGCTTTTAATTTTTACTTTGTTCGGAATCATGAATCCGGCTTTGGCAAAGCTGACACCGTGGCTGATGGAGACGGTGTCAGAATCCCTTGCAGATACAGGACTTGCTGTTACAGCTGTTACGATTGATGCAATGACCTCGTGGGCGCAGTTTTATAAAAATATTCCCATCGGACTGATTATATTTATCGTGATAAGCAGCGGAAGCTTTACAGAGGAATATCAGAAGGGAACCCTGATTCCTGTGGTAACAAAAGGATTATCCCGGCGGAAAATCGTGCTTGCAAAAGCAATTATGATGGTTGCCGTGTGGACGGCGCTGCATCTGCTCTGCTTCGGGATTACTTACGGATATAATGCGTATTTCTGGGATAACAGTATAGCGAGACAGCTATTTCCTGCTGCTGCTCTGACATGGCTGTTTGGAGTCTGGGCAGCTGCGCTTCTGGTGTTTTTCTCAGCTGTATCATACAGCGGTGCACAGGCGCTTTTGGGAGTCGGTGGAGTTGTCATAGGAGTATATATGCTAAGCATGTTTCCTAAGTGCAGTACATTTCTGCCGATTAAGCTCATGGATGGCATGGCTCTGCTGCAGGGGGCGCAAAATATGGGAGATTATTATGTCAGCATAGCAGCAGCGAGTCTAATGGTATTTGTCTGCATACTGCTGTCGATCGTTTTCTTCGACCGGAAACGGTTATAATTGTTCACCGCAGTGCTGCTCCGGTTCACACAGAGGATGAGCCGCCAGATAAATCCGTCCAGCTAGACGCAGAGATTGTTATATTTTGGCTGTGCGGACGCCGGGAACGTGTTAATTATGACAAGAGGGAATCCGTCTCTTCGCCAAAGGCGAACTTTCAATGAGCCGGATTCCGTTACAGTGAAGCCGAAGGCTGAACTGTAACAATAAGCCCCGCATGGTTTAGAATTGAGATTGATCTTTGCCTGCATTGATGATATGATAATAGGCAGTATCATAATTCATATAAGAAAATACAGGAGAAGCTGCACAATGACAAAACAAGAATTTTCTAATCTGGTAAACAGTCGGATCGTGGTTCTCGACGGCGCGACAGGCACGAACCTTCAAAGAGCAGGAATGCCGGCCAGTGTCTGCCCGGAGCAGTGGATTTTAGAGCATCCGGATCTTATGAAACAGCTCCAGTCTGAATATATAGAAGCAGGAACGGATATTCTTTATGCTCCTACGTTCACTGGAAATCGTATAAAATTAGCTGAATATGGCCTTCAGGAGCATCTGGCCGGGATGAATGCCAGTCTTGTAAGGATCTCAAAGGAAGCGGCAGCAGGCAGGGCATTTGTGGCAGGAGATCTGACTATGACGGGGCGGCAGCTCTATCCGCTGGGTGATCTGCAGTTTGAGGAGTTAGTGGATGTCTATAAAGAGCAGGCAAAGGTATTATATGAAGCCGGAGTGGATCTTTTTGTCGTAGAGACCATGATGAGCCTTCAGGAAACAAGGGCCGCAGTCATAGCCATTCAGGAGACATGCAGTCTGCCGGTCATGGCAAGCCTGACATTTGAAGCTGATGGACGCACCTTGTTTGGAACAAATCCGCGGACAGCAGTAGTCGTGCTTCAGAGTCTGGGTGTCGATGCGGTAGGGCTCAACTGTTCCACCGGGCCTTCTGAGATGCTTAAAACAATACAGGAAATGTATGAATATGCCAATATACCGATTCTGGCAAAGCCGAATGCCGGACTTCCAGAGTTGGAAAACGGTCAGACCGTATATAAGACTGCACCGGAGGAATTTGCCGGGGCAGTGAAACAGCTGGTGGAAGCCGGGGCTGCGATTGTGGGCGGCTGCTGCGGTACGACACCTGCGCATATAAAAGCAGTGAAAGAAGCAGTCTCAGCTGCACAGCGTCTGCCGGTATGCACGAAGAAGCGGCGCGTGCTTGCCTCAGAACGAAGGACTGTGGAAATCACTCTGCGAGGAAGCTTTCAGGTAGTAGGAGAACGTATCAATCCGACAGGCAAGAAAAAGCTTCAGGCACAGCTTAAGGAAGGCAGGCTGGAGCTGGTGCGTTCTATGGCCAGAGAGCAGGAGGAAAATGGCGCTTCGATTCTGGACGTAAATATGGGGATGAACGGCATTGATGAAAAACAAATGATGCTGGAGACGATCTATGAAGTGACGACGACAGTTGACTGTCCTCTGTGTATTGATTCCAGTTATGTAGAAGTCATAGAAGCGGCGCTTCGGATTTATCCGGGACGCGCTCTGATTAACTCTATTTCGCTAGAAAAGGAAAAGTTTGAACGGCTGCTGCCCATAGCAAAAAAATATGGAGCTATGTTCATTCTGCTGCCTCTGTCAGATTCAGGGCTTCCAAAATCGATGGAAGAAAAACGGGAAATTGTGCATACGATTCTGGATGAAGCGCTGCGGCAGGGCTTTGCAAAAGAGGATATTATCGTCGATGGGCTGGTGGCAACGGTAGGAGCGAATCCGAATGCGGCATTGGAATGCTTTGATACGATCCGCTACTGTAGTGAGAGTCTGGGACTGGCAACAATCTGCGGTCTTTCCAATATTTCTTTTGGGCTGCCGGAACGGTCTTTTGTAAACACTGCTTTTCTGACAATGGCGATTTCGCACGGCCTTACGACAGCGATCGCAAATCCATCACAAGACCTTCTTATGAATGCAGCGGCAGCAACTGACATGCTTATGAATAAGAAAGGCAGCGATCTGAGCTATATCAACCGCATTCAGGCATACAGGCAGAAAATGGAGAATCAGGAACAGGAAAACCGGCTGCGTGCTTCCATGGCAGCAGGCGCACAGAGAGCGCAAAGCGCACAGGGTCAGGGCAAAAGCCAGTTGAGTCATAAAGAATCAGCTCCGATTGCTGACCACGAAGGCAACGCGTCTGTCGGCGTAAATGGGTCGAATGCCAGAATCAATGTATCGTCGGATGCATCGAAAAATGAAAAGATATCAGGTTCCGTGGGCATAAATGAGGCAGCAGATGATGGACAGACTGATTTGAAATCGAATGCGGTATATCGCGCAGTACTTCAGGGAGAAAAAAACAGTATTGTAACATATGCGGACGAAGAGCTTTCGTGCGGCGTGAAGCCGGATCAGGTAATAGACCAGTACTTGATACCTGCGATCAATGAAGTCGGTGAGCTGTTTAACCAGCAGAAATATTTTCTGCCGCAGCTGATCGCCAGCGCCAATGCCATGAAAGCTGCCATAGAATATTTAGAGCCTAAAATAGAGCGCTCCGGCAGCGAAAAACAGGCAGATACATTGGTCGTGGCAACCGTAGAAGGAGATATTCACGACATTGGCAAGAATCTCGTCGTCTTAATGCTTCGTAATTATGGATATCATGTTATTGACCTTGGAAAAGATGTTCCGGCAGAAACGATTGTCACAACAGCGATTCAGGAAAATGCAGCAGTGATCGGTCTGTCCGCATTAATGACAACCACGATGATGCGTATGCAGGATGTCGTGCAGCTGGCAAAAGAAAAGAAATACACTGGAAAAATTATAATCGGCGGTGCAGCGATTACGCCAAGCTTTGCTGATGAAATTGGTGCAGACGGCTATTCCAAGGACGCGGCAGAGTGTGTAAAATTAGTACAGCGGATTCTAAAGACGGAATGATAAGCGATCACTACATTCATAGCGCATGTAGGCTATTATGAAATTGTTGATTAATAGGATTAAATAAAGATCTTCAACCATGAAGATTTGTTTAGTCCTATTTTTATATCTGCAGTGGTATGAAACTATTATAGTCGATTAATTGTGTTATCTTTTTGTAAAAACAGGCCTTGCATATAACTGTGACTTTCATCAATTACATTTGCAGGGAAGAATGCTCAGGAGGTACAAGAGAGATTTTCTGCACACTATTGGGATGGAGGGTTAGATCAATATCTTGAGCAGGACTTTTTGGAAGGAATCGGACTTGATTCAGATGATACTGAATTTGATGATGATGGCGGGGTGATTATCCATACAGACAAGGCGGTTTTATAATTTGTTAAAATAGTAAAAAGTTTACAACTTTTTGAAATATACGCCATATATTGTATCTGATTTTAGTATGCGCAACTATATATACACGAAATTAAAAAGTTGTAAATGGCTGTAAAAAAATAAATACGACATATAAAATTGAGAACCGTTATCAATGCTTTAGTCAGTTCTGCTCCATAAAGGAGCAGAACATCATCCTAACCTAAAACAAACAAGAATCGGAGTCAGTATCCGAGAGGGCGCTAAATGTCCTTCGCTATAATTTCGTTTCCCACATTCTTATAATCTCTTCGCTGGCATCCGTATCAATCTCTTCTACTGCTCCGCACAGCTGCTCAAACAATTCCTTTTGATCTTTGGCATAAGAATACTGCTTCATAGTTTCAATCGCTTCTTCCATCTGATCCATATCCAGATTATCAAATGCGAACCGCAGCATAGCAAAAAACTGCTTTAAGTCGTCTTGTGAAGCCAGAGGCTTGGAAGAATCTGTATCGCTGGCAGAATCATCTTGAAAATATTCCTGAAGCATATGGTCATATGCCATATACTGTTCCAGCATACCCTGGGTATATTCATGGATCAGGGCAGCATCCTTCTCATTTCCTGCCTGTTCCATGCGTGCGGCTGTTTCGGCCAATTCAGTGGCACCGATCTGCTTAGAAGCGCTCTTTAAGGCGTGAACCTCAATCGTATAATTAATCCAGTCTTCCTTCTGCTCCAGTTCATGGATCCGAGCAGCTTTTTTATGGATGACACGATAATAGTCTTTTAATACTTCCCAGAACAGATGTTCACTCCCTAATAGTTTTAGCGCGCTTTTCGTATCTAAGGCATCGATCTGGATCGAAAGCGGCTGTACCTGACTGGCTGTACCGGCATTTGGAGCAACCGGAAGGAGTTTTTCTTTCGGCAGCCAGCGGCGCAGGACAGAAAGGATTACGTGCAGTTCGATCGGCTTTGGCACAAAGTCATTCATGCCTTCTTTTAAAAACATTTTTTCTGCACCGTCGATTGCGTTTGCTGACAGTGCTACGATAGGCACATTGTTGTAATTGGTATAGAAGCGGCGGATAATGTGTGTCGCTTCTACGCCGTCGATTTCCGGCATCATGTGATCCATAAAAATCAGGTCATAGGTATGTCGGGCAATTTTTTCGATTGCTTCCTTTGCGCTTAAAGCAGTATCAATCTGCATTTTTAATGGCTCCAGAAGACCTGCGGCAACGGTAAGATTGATTGCGTTGTCGTCTACGATCAGTATTTGTGCGTCTGGCGCGATATAGTCAAACGGATTATCGTTATCCTCTGACAGGCCTGGATCTACATATGGCTCATTGTTTAGGATACTGGCGATGTCCATGGCGTAAAGGGGTTTTTTTACAACGATCAGGTTTGGGAGATCCAGCTCGATCGATGTTTTAAAATTGACCATCAGAATCGCAGTGATTTCCTTGTGGCTTCGGACAAAGCTTTCTGTTTCGCTGGTGAACAGGGCATGTTCGATAAAGAGGTAGTTAATATGGTATCTTTCCAGGTATGAAAGATCTTTTGTAAATTGGAGCGGCATATAAGAGATTCCCAGCCGTTCGATGGATATAGTAAGCTGATTTGCAACGTAATGGTTATGAATCAGACCGGCTGTACGTACCGTCTTTGGATTTTTGACGACGACACAAGGGTAGGACTGAATAATTTTTTGAGGCAGTGTAAAGGAAAAGCAGCTTCCTGCGCCAAATTCACTTTCTACATGGATATCGCCATGCATAAGTGTTAGAAATTGTTTGGTAATTGCAAGTCCCAGCCCGGTACCTTCTATATTTTTATTCCTGCGTTCATCAATACGTTCAAAAGCATCGAATAATTTGCCAATGTCTTCCTTTCGGATACCGCATCCGGTGTCAGTGACAGATACACGCAGCGTAATATTTTGAGCATCCAGATTCTCGTATTCTATTTTTAACTGAATTTGGCCATATTGTGTAAATTTTACTGCATTATTAGTCAGATTTAAAATGATCTGGATGATGCGGACCTGATCGCCATATAATACAGAAGGCAGATCCGGCGCTAGATCTACGATAAATTCAATATCCTTGGTTCCAATACGTGTGACAATCGCGTTTACTACCTTGCTGACCAGAGAAATTGGATTGTATTCTGTTTCTTTTATATCAATCGTTCCGGATTCGATTTTGGAAAAATCCAGTATATCGTTAATGATTGTTAACAGTGTCTGGCCGGAGGTTTTGATCTGACTGATGTATTCACTGGCAGCTGGAGGCAGCGGCTCACGCATAGCCATTTCAGACATTCCGATAATCGCGTTCATCGGGGTACGGATCTCATGGCTCATGTTGGCAAGAAAATCGGATTTTGTCTGCGTGGCGGCTTCCAGCTCCAGGTTGGACTGTAGAATTTTATAACGGCTGTGTCCAATGCGCGAAATAACATTGGACAGGGTATATAAGAATTCCGCGGCATCGTTGAGCTGTGTCTGGTTCATAATGGGAACCTTGCGCAGTGCTGCCAGATATGGTCCGGCTTCAATGCCCAGCTCCTGCGCGTGCTGGAGCGCTTTTGTTTCGTCCGGGGCAGATGTCAGGATTTGTCCGCCGATAAAGCAGCCCATGATCTTATCATTGATTGAAATAGGAGCTGCAAAATCAACCAGACCGGCGTGGCAGCGGTAAAAAACGGCGGAGTTCTTTTCCGTTGCCATGCTGGAGCCGCGCTTGTCGCAGTATATGCAGCGGCTCCGGCCTGTTTTGGAGCTTTTGATAAGCCTGCAGAATTCTGTGGAATGGCAGTTGGCAGTGATCCGGGCACCATGCGGTGTTGTGATGCCGGCTGACATTTCTGTCATTTCACAAAATGCTGTTTCAATGGAGTTTAGAGCATCTGCGTCTATTAGATCAATTAAGCTTAATTCGTTTTCTGTTTCCATAGTTTGCCTCTTACTGCGTCATTTATAATATAGTTACATTTTAGAGTTCTTTTTGTCTGGTTTCCCATGCGGTCAGGAGCGATTCACAGGTATCTGTGTCATATTCTTCAGCAGCTTTTTTCAGCTGTTCGAGGAAATTCTGCTGCCAGTCTTCGTAATGATAAGGTGTGATTTCCTGTAAGATTTCATCCATATGGTCCATATCCAGCTCATCGATCGCATTTCGCATACAAATAAAAGCCTGTTCCAGCATTTGAGGAGATATTGCATTGTCTGCATCAGTAACAGTATCAATCTCTTTCATACAATATGGCGCAAGAATTTCTGCGTAATGCATATACTGGTGCAGCAGAGAGTCTGTGTACTGATGTATCAGCTCCGCGTTTTTTTCGTTGCCTGCTTTTTCCAGGTCAGCGGCAAGGGCAGATAGTTCTATAGCGCCGATCTGGCGTGAGGCGCTTTTTAGTGCGTGAACTTCTATCGTATAGTTTTTCCAGTCTTCCTGCTGTTCGTATTCATGAATGATTTTCGCTTTTTTAGGAATGACTTTGTAGTAATCTTTTAATACTTCCATTAACAGCTTTTGGCTTCCCAGCATCCGGATGGCTTCGGCTGTATCCAGTCCTTCAATGGAAATCGTAGGCTCGGTGGTCATAGGCTGTGGGTTCAGCTCTGTCTCACTGCTGATCTTTTGGATTTTTTCTCTCGGCAGCCATCGCTTCAGCTTTGAGACCAGCATTCGCAGCTCGATCGGCTTAGCGACACAGTCATTTAAACCCTCATTTAGAAATGTCATCTCCATTTCGGTAGAAGCATTTGCTGAAAATGCGATAATCGGTACATATGCGTACTCTTCATGAAAACGGCGGATAATATGCGTTGTTTCAATACCATCCAGTTCAGGCATCTGATGATCCATGAAGATCAGGTCATAGTGCTTGAATGAAATCATACGGATAGATTCTTTCCCGCTCTGGGCTGTATCGATCTGCAGCTTTAATGGTTTTAACAGGCCTTCTGCGATTGTAAGGTTGACTGTATTATCATCCACTATTAGAATCTGTGCATCTGGTGCGATAAAGTCATAATCCTTGTCTGTTACATTATTGTAGTTTTTATTTACATTTTCATGATTAAAAATCATGGCAAGATTCAATGTGTAGATCGGTTTTTTTACAGAAATCAGATTCGGCAGCCGATGTTTTGGACTGGTATCGTAAAAGTCAATAATAAGGACTGAGGTAATATCCGAGTGCTCTTTTACAAATGCTTCCACTGATTCGGTAAACATTTCCTTTTCAATAAATAAAAATTCAGGTGCCGGCTCCATCAAAGCATCCAGTTCTTTTTCGGATGCCAGTGCAAGATAGCTGATGCCCAGACGCTGGATGTCTTTAGCCAGCTGATGATTTAATATTTGATCGCTGATAAGTCCGGCAACAGCATTCGGCTTGTCGATTAATTGTACACTGGGCTTCGCGCGGGCGATACGCTGCGGCAGCTTGAAAGTAAACTTCGTGCCGGTGCCGAATGTGCTCTCTACGTCGATGGAACCCATCATCAGATGCAGCAGCCTCTGGCTGATGGCAAGTCCAAGGCCGGTTCCCTCCAGATTCCGGTTCCTTTTGCTGTCAACCTGCTGGAAGGATTTGAACAGTTTTTCCATATCTGCCTTTTTGATTCCAATCCCAGTATCCTGAATGGTTGTTTGAATAATTACTTCATCCTCAGATTTATAAACAGGTTCATATTTTATCGTAATATATCCGCTTTTTGTAAATTTTACTGCGTTGTTGGACAGGTTAACAAGAATCTGCTTAATACGCAGGCTGTCTCCAAGCAGCTCGAAAGGAATGTCTGGAGAAACATCCAGAATCAGCTGTACATCTTTCTGGCCGATATGTGCCATAATGATATTGGATACATCATTGATGATGGACATTGGCTCATATTCACTCATATTGATTTCCATTTTCCCGGATTCAATCTTGGAGAAATCAAGGATATCGTTAATAATCATCAGCAGGTTTTTTCCGGAATTTTTGATCTGGCTTACATAGTCAAAAGCTGCCGGAGGGAGTTCTTCACGCAGCGCCATTTCTGCCATACCGATAATCGCATTCATCGGCGTGCGGATTTCATGGCTCATGTTTGCCAGAAAATCTGATTTTAGATTGGTCGCGCGCCGAATCTTAGCATTTTCTAATAAGATGATATGATTATGGTAGGCGATGCTGGATAATGCGTCGGTTATGGTGCGTAAAAACAAAGAAATATGCCGGATTTTATCCCTTGAGATGATCGGCAGACGGTGACACGCCGTGACATATTCTTCTGGATTTACACCGATTTCCAGAGCAAGCGACCGCAGCTTATCATCATCAGGCGCAGAATCGAGAAACTGTCCTCCAAAAATGCATCCGACCAGCTGATTCTCCATAATGATTGGAGCGGCAAAGTTGCGCAGGCCGGCATGGCAGTGGTAGGTAATCGATGTGCCGCGGCTGAAAGCGTATTTGATGCTGTTTGCATCACAGGTCCGGCATCTTGTGCAGCCTTCTTCAGTGGAGCAGGTATATTTTGTACAGAAATCCGTAAGATGCGAGCCTTCTGTAATATAATTGCCTTCCGTATCAGTAATATAGGAAGCTATGCCGGTCATTTTCGAAAACGAGTCCTGCATTTCCTGCAGGATCGAAAGGTCGATTAATTCAGTTAAGTATAAAGCTTCTTCCATAAAAAGTAACCATTCCTTTCGTTTCGCTTAGGTGTAAACAGCGATAAAACATTATTTTTTACACGAAACGTCCTTAGAAATTTAACCGATCACACTTTTAATTGCGTCTAAGAGCTTATCGTGATCGATTGGCTTGAGCAGATAGCCCTGTGGTTTCAGTGAAAGCACCTGTTGGATTTTTTTGCGGTCGTTGATACCGGTTAAAAAGATGACAGGGATATTACTGGTCATAGGGTTTTTGCGCAGCTTTTCTAAGACAGCAGGACCGTTTTCTACCGGCATTTCGTAATCGAGGAGTATCAGGCTTGTCATTTTGGTCTCTAAAAATTTTAATGCTACTTTTCCGTTAATCGCTGTGGCAATGTCATATGTATCTTCCAAATAGCGCTTGATAAGCTTCAGCATACGGAAGTCGTCGTCAACGACTAAAATGTGCTTGCGTCCGCTGACTGCGTCTGTGCCGGAAAACATGGAATCGATATTGTTAAGAAGCGCCTGCGTCCTTTGGACTTCCATAGATACCGGCGGCGTTTCAACGATTGCAGGCTGGGGATCCTCTTCTAAAATATTAAAGTTGCGCTTCAGATAGGCAGTAATCCTGTCGGCAATCTGAAATGCAGAGAGGGGCTTTACCAGCTCAAGATCTGCAGTATCGACAGCGACCCTGCGGAATTCATCACAGTCATCCTGTGTCGCTACAACAGCAAACGGAGTTCTCCTCTGTACTTTGTCACGCTTTAAGGTAATCATCTGTGACATGACGTCGCGTGTCTCGTTGTGCATACAATAAAGTACCATATGCGGCTGAAAATACTTTAAATGGCAGGCAACATCGTCAAAACGGTTTGATGTATTCTGAAATTCGAATTCTTCAGACAGATGCAGGAACATATCGTCGATGGTAGCTTTGTTGTTGCCCATTAATAATATTTTGTATTTCATTGTAACCTCCTAAAAAATTCGAAAATTGTAATGGTGCGGATCTTATCGCATATCCGAACGATTACGGTCTAATATTTATAAATTCTATTATAACAGTTCGTATTCATTTTGCAATAAATTAATTGATTTATCGTGGTAGTTCGGATGCGGTGTTACATACTATGGATATCCGGATGCCGGGTGAGAGGAGCTGTCCCGTCTTCCGGTGACTTTTCCAGAATGCTAAGAAGCCCTAAGTATTCTGCATCTATGCTGTGGTACCGGACGGTCGCGGCACCCAGTCCGCCCCGGCCTAAGGCCGGAAGCTAAAGGTGCCGCTGCGGCTTCGCCGCCTGTGTATCGAACAGAATACTAAGGGCTTCTAAGCATTCTTCCAACGTCACCGGAAGACGGGACAGCTCCTCTCACCCGGCTGTTTTTGATAAGCCTTAAGATGAAAATGATAAATGCATCTTTAGAACCTTGGGTTTATCTTAACTGTTACGTTTTAGCAAAAAAGTTAGCAAAAAAAGTAAAAAAGTGATTGACAAACTGCTTGTTCTAAGTTATACTAACGAAGTCGGTTGCGAAACCACATGAAAATGGGATCTTAGCTCAGCTGGGAGAGCATCTGCCTTACAAGCAGAGGGTCATAGGTTCGAGCCCTATAGGTCCCATTGTATACAAAATATGTTACGGCGAGATAGCTCAGCTGGCTAGAGCACACGGTTCATACCCGTGGTGTCGAGGGTTCAAGTCCCCCTCTCGCTATTGGTTAAAATGCTTGATAATAGTAGATTATCAAGTATTTTTCATTTGAAAATGATTATGAAACAGTATTTTAAAACGTTTCAGAATGTTTGAAGTGAATGAAACGGGGGCAGTATGTCAAGAGGATTTACATGATGTACTGTTATATGATGTAACAATTCTGACAAAGGCTGAACGGTTACAGTATGATATATAGGGAGGTGAAATATTATGCCGATAAATGAAAAAGAATTTAATGGCAATCTTTTTGACCAGTTGGTAATGGTTGAAAGAATCGAACGCCGTTTACACGAAGGCGGTGAGGAAGCTGCGCAGAAAGAGATTGATCTCATAAAAAATGAAATAAATCGCAAGCTGTATCAGCAGCCGCCGCTGCCGGAAAAAACAAATAACTAAATATATGCAGATGGCTGTTACTGGTAGACTTGGCACAAGTTTGCGTAATGTAATAGATGAAACAAAGAGAACGGGGAAATCCGTTCTTTTTTAGTGAAAGGGCAGATTCCCTCTCTCAGCTGTTCGTGATATGCCTTACATGAAAACATCTATACATAATGGCTGTCAGACCAGTAATCTTAGATCAGCAGCTCGCGGTAAAAGGTTCTGATAATGTATTTATCGTTTTCATTATTTAGTAGATTTTCATTCTGTATATAAGCAGGTCATAGTTCTGACAATATATGTATCGTTTTCATAGTAAACCAACATGCGCAATTTCCGCACCATTAAAAATGAAAGCAGCGGGCGCATACGTATCCCTAGATCTAAATCGCTCCGCGAAGGGACTTTCATAAGTAAGGCTTATCAAAAACAGCCGGGTGAGAGGAGCTGTCCCGTCTTCCGGGTATCCACATATGTAACACTCTATCTAAATTGTTCCCAAACAATAAAAGAAAAGGAAGGTCTCTGCGAATTCCCATTGCTTTTAAAAAATGAATGTATTATAATGCACGTGTATCAAGTTTCTATGTATATACTTATGGAGGGCAAATCATGAGCACACAATTTAAACCAGTCAAAGAAGGCAAGGTGCGTCAGGTATATGATGCAGGGGACAGCCTGATTATTGTTGCAACAGACAGGATTTCCGCGTTTGATAATATACTTAAAAATATAATACCGGATAAAGGCACTGTATTGACCAGAATGTCTAGTTTTTGGTTTGATTTTACACAGGATATTGTGCCGAATCATATGCTGTCTACAGATGTATCGGATATGCCGGAATATTTTCAGACAGAGGAATTCGAAGGCAAGAGCATGAAATGCAAAAAGCTTACGATGCTTCCGATTGAATGTATTGTGCGCGGCTACATAACGGGCAGCGGCTGGGAGAGTTATCAGGAAAATGGGACTGTCTGCGGGATCCGGCTGCCAGAGGGCTTAAAGGAATCTGACAAGCTGCCGGAGCCTATTTATACTCCGACGACAAAGGCAGACCTGGGAGACCATGATGAACATATTACATTTGAAGAAAGTATTTCAATCCTTGAAAAATTATTCCCAGGAAAAGGGGAGTCTTATGCAGCGCAGATCAGAGACTGTACGCTCGGCCTATATAATAAATGTGCTGAATATGCGTTGACCAAAAATATAATTATTGCGGATACAAAGTTTGAATTCGGTTTAGATGAAAACGGTGCAGTTGTACTGGGTGATGAGATGCTTACGCCGGACAGCTCCAGATTCTGGCCGCTGGAGGGGTATCAGCCGGGAAAAGGACAGCCTTCGTTTGACAAGCAGTTTGTAAGGGACTGGCTTAGACAGAATGTGGACAACGACGGTGTGCTGCCGGATGAGATCGTAGAAAAAACTGCAGCAAAGTATCGGGAAGCATATGAACTGATTACTGGCAGAGCGTTTTGATGTTGGATAAAATTATGGATAAAAATATAGATAAAAGCGTTAATAAAACTGTGTATGGCAGCGTCGATAAAACAAATGAAGAAAGCAGTGCGTCAGGATGCAGTGATGGAAGCATGGATAAAATGAATGAAGAGTGCAGTGCGTCAGGCATATGCAGTGATGGAAGCATGGATAAAATGAATAAAGAGTGCAGTGTGTCGGGCATATGCGGTGGCAGTAGTGATGGAAGCATGGATAAAATCAGTGAAGAGTGCAGTGCGTCAGGCATATGCGGTGGCGGCAGTGATGGAAGCATGGATAAAATCAGTGAAGAATGCGGTGTGATGGGCGTATACGATTTTGACGGCAACGATGTCGCGTCAGATATATATTATGGGCTGTTTGCCCTGCAGCACCGCGGGCAGGAGAGCTGCGGCATAGCAGTCAGCGATACGAAGGGCTCAAAGAGGAAAGTAGATTCATATAAAGACATGGGGCTTGTGAATGAAGTATTTGATACTGAGAGTCTGGGGCGCTTGAAGGGAGATCTTGGAGTCGGACATGTGCGTTATTCGACAGCAGGCGCTTCGACCAGAGAGAATGCGCAGCCTTTAGTATTAAATTATGTGAAGGGAACGCTTGGGCTGGCGCATAATGGCAATCTGATTAATGCAGAGGAATTAAGGCGTGAGCTGGAGTATACCGGCGCTATTTTTCAGACGACGATTGATTCGGAAGTGATCGCCTATCATATAGCCAGAGAGAGACTAAATTCTGCTACAGTAGAAGAGGCGGTTTTAAGGGCTGCCAGAAAGATTAAAGGCGCCTATGCGCTGGTCGTTATGAGTCCGCGCAAATTAATCGGAGCCAGAGATCCGTTTGGCTTTAAGCCGCTGTGTATCGGCAGGCGCGGGAATGCGTATCTTCTGGCATCTGAGACCTGCGCGCTGGAAACCATCGGAGCGGAGTTTATCCGTGATGTAGCGCCAGGGGAAGTGGTGACAATTTCGCCGGAAGAAGGCATCTGTTCGGATAAGACACTTTGTCTGCCAAGAGAGCAGGAGGCCAGATGTATCTTTGAATATATCTATTTTGCAAGACCGGACAGCCATATTGACGGTGTCAGCGTCTATAATTCCAGAATCAATGCAGGCAGGTATCTGGCAAAGGATTCTCTGGTGGAGGCAGACATGGTCGTCGGGGTGCCGGAATCTGGGAATGCCGCAGCGCTTGGGTTTTCTATGGAGTCTGGCATTCCATATGGCATCGCGTTTATGAAGAACAGTTATGTCGGCAGGACTTTTATTAAGCCGAAGCAGTCGTTTCGGACAGACGGGGTGCGTGTCAAATTAAATGTGATTAAAGAAGCTGTTAACGGCAAAAGAATTATTATGATCGATGATTCCATTGTGCGTGGAACGACATCGGGCAGGATTGTATCCATGCTGAAAGAGGCTGGGGCTTCGCAGGTGCATGTAAGAATCAGTTCCCCTCCGTTTCTGTGGCCGTGCTATTTTGGAACTGATATACCGGAGCGTGAGCAGCTGATTGCGTACAATCATAGTCTGGAAGAAATTCGCGAGCAGCTGGGGGCGGATAGTCTGGCGTATTTAAAGACGGAGCGGCTGGAGGAAATGGTGGACGGTCTGGCGATCTGCAGAGGCTGCTTTACCGGGACGTATCCGCTTGAACCGCCGAAAGGGGATATTCGCGGAGATTATTTTGACCGCAGGCAGTGATGCAGGCTATTATAATATAGAATAAAATGTTGCTATTCACGGGGCAGGAACGTGCACTAGCTGCACGTTCCCGATCCGGCGTACATGATATGGGAACATGATTGAGGAGTGAGTGGATATTTTGCGAAGCGAACTTTTAATATCACACCGAATCGTTACTATGAAAGTCCCATCGCGAAGCGATTTAATTCAGGGATACCCATAGGGCACGATGTCCGTATGCGCCCGCTGCTTTCATTCTTGGTGGTGCGTAGATTGCGCATGTAGGTTTACTATGAGCGGCTCCTGGATCGTGAATAGTAATAATAAAACAGTACAGAGAGGAGTTATGTGTATGGCAGCAGCGACAGACAGGTATACCAGCCCATTATCGGAGAGGTATGCCAGCAGACAGATGCAGTACATTTTTTCACAGGATAAAAAATTTCGGACATGGAGAAAGCTATGGATTGCGCTGGCTGAGACAGAGATGGAGTTAGGGCTGACAGGAGAATCGGGAGAGCCGGTGATTACACAGGAAATGATCGATGAATTAAAGGCTCATGCAGAAGAAATTAATTATGACGTGGCGGTACAGCGGGAAAAAGAAGTGCGGCATGATGTCATGAGCCATGTATATGCATATGGTAAACAGTGTCCAAAGGCAGCCGGTATTATACATCTGGGAGCTACCTCCTGCTATGTAGGTGATAATACAGACCTGATACTTATGACAGAAGCTCTATTGCTGGTACGTACAAAATTAATCAATGTGATCCATGAGCTTGCGAGATTTGCTGATAAATACAAGGAGCTGCCGACACTGGCATTTACCCATTTTCAGCCGGCACAGCCTACGACGGTGGGCAAACGTGCATCTTTGTGGCTTCAGGAATTTTTAATGGATCTAGAGGATACAGACTATGTACTCAGCACCATCAAGCTGCTGGGTTCGAAAGGGACGACTGGAACGCAGGCAAGCTTTCAGGAATTGTTTCAGGGAGATCAGGATAAGATTGACCGGATTGATCCTATGATTGCGAAAAAGATGGGATACGAATACTGCTATCCGGTATCCGGCCAGACGTATTCCAGAAAGGTGGATACAAGAGTCGCAAATATACTCGCAGGCATAGCGGCAAGCGCGCATAAAATGTCAAATGATATTCGACTGCTTCAGCATTTAAAAGAGATTGAAGAGCCATTTGAAAAAAATCAGATCGGTTCATCAGCTATGGCGTACAAACGGAATCCGATGCGCAGTGAGCGTATTGCTTCTTTGTCGCGCTATGTCATGATTGATGCTTTGAATCCGGCAGTGACATCAGCGGTGCAGTGGTTTGAACGTACGCTGGATGATTCTGCGAATAAGCGGCTGTCGATTCCAGAAGCATTTCTGGCGGTTGACGGGATTCTGGATTTGTGCCTGAATGTGGTGGACGGGCTGGTTGTTTATGATAAGGTCATTACCAAGCATATGATGGCTGAGCTGCCGTTTATGGCGACGGAAAATATTATGATGGATGCGGTCAAAAAGGGCGGGAGCCGTCAGGAGCTGCATGAGCGTATCCGCCAGCTGTCTATGGAAGCGGGCGAGAATGTAAAAAAGCGCGGCATGGACAATAATCTGTTAGAGCTGATTGCAGCAGATCCGGCATTTCATTTATCTTTGGAAGAACTTCAGGAAGGCATGGATCCGGCGAAGTATGTCGGAAGAGCTCCGCTGCAGGTGGAGAAATTTTTGAAAGAGGTCGTGAATCCGGTCTTGGAGAAAAATAAGGATGTACTTGGCGTGAAGGCAGAGATTAACGTGTAGTAAAGAGACTGTGCCGCAGGGGTGCCATACTAAGAAAATGAAACCGTGCAAAGTGTCTCATTTTCTTTAGTATAGTAGCTGCTCATAAAACAGTATCAACCAGCAAACTGAAATAGGGTAACTGCCATATAGGGTGCAGAAAAAGACAAGTAAGAAGCAATCCGTTTCTTGCCTGTCTTTTTCAT
>CANDMV010000070.1 GCA_947385875.1 uncultured Eubacterium sp.
GCACAGGACTTTGACTCCTGCATTCACCAGTTCGAATCTGGTTAGCCCAGTTTCGACAATTGTATAGCGGGTGTTTTAGATTTGTCGATGGATGTGCAGTTGGCAGAAGCAGCTGCAGCAGTATATGATGGAAACACTGTATATAGAATATGGGATACTAGCTCAGGTGGTAGAGCACTTGACTTTTAATCAAGTTGTCGGGGGTTCGAATCCCCCGTGTCTCATTAAACCTTATAGATACTGTTTATATAGTATTTATAAGGTTTTTTATTCGCAAATTTACTTCTCCTTTATAGATATGAAACAGTTTAGCCTTTGGCGAAGAGCCGGATTCCCTCTTGGCAAAATCTACACGTTCTTACGTACTTTGTAGTAAGTGCAAAGTACTGGGCTGAACTGTTACACGATATTTCCTTATGAGCAAAAATAAGTTGACAATACACATGGAATGATATAAGCTAATGAATATAGAAGATCGAGAGGGTTCAAATACAAAGCAAACAGCATCCGTTAGACGGTTGAGTCATAATTTGGTAGGTTATGGCTAATAAATTAAAAATCAATTATTAACGCAAAAGTAGCCGCTTTACTTCTCATGGCGGTTATTTTTGTGCGTTCTTTTATCAAGAAATCTGACTATGTATGCAGATATTACTCCGCTGACAATGCCAGTTACTAACGTAAAAATTAGTAATTCACAAAATGTCACTTCTTCTATCACCCTCCGTTCTTAGCAAGGGTATCTATCAGATTAACAGAACATTACTGCTCTGACGTGACTCAGCCGCCTAACCGTCCATCTAACCAAAATGAAACGTTGGATGCTGTTTGTAATTAGCATTCTACAAAATTTCACACATATTGTCAATTATTTTATCTATATCGAAATGGAAGAAAGGTTACAGAACCAGCCTTCGGCTACACTGTAACGGAATCCGGCTCATTGAAAATTCGCCTTTGGCGAAGAGGTTCAGTTAATGCAAAGTACTGGGCTGAACTGTTACGGAGGAAAGTGCACAATTATAATAAATAATTCCTTTACATATGATAGGAAAAGAAGCTATAATAGATAAAGTCTTATGGTAGAAAACGATGAGAAAAGGGGGAATCAAGTATTATGCACACAGTGACACTAGGCAGAACAGGCATAACAGTAAATAAAAATGGCTTTGGCGCGCTGCCGATACAGAGAGTCTCGGCCGAGGAGGCAGTAAAGCTGGTAAGAAAGGCTTATGATGCCGGGATTACTTACTTTGATACAGCAAGGTGGTATACTGACAGTGAAGAAAAGCTGGGCGAGGCTTTTGACGGCATGAGGGAAAAGGTCTATATTGCTACAAAAACAGGTGCATCTACAGCAGAAGCCTTCTGGCAGGATTTGGAGACATCGCTGCGCAGCCTGCGTACAGATTATATAGATGTCTACCAGTTTCATAATCCGCCGGTCCCTCCAAAGCCGGGAGATGGCAGCGGATTGTATGAAGCCATGCTGGAGGCAAAGGAGCAGGGAAAGATCCGCCATATTGGAATCACGAACCATCGCCTGGCAGCTGCGCAGGAAGCGATTACGTCAGGACTTTATGAGACATTACAGTTTCCGTTCAGCTATTTGAGCGGAGAACAGGAGCTGTCATTGGTACAGCAGTGTCAGGAGGCAGGAATTGGTTTTGTCGCGATGAAAGCGTTATCCGGCGGATTAATTACCAATTCAGCTGCAGCATACGCATTTGAGGCGCAGTATGAGAATGTACTGCCAATCTGGGGAGTGCAGCGGGAACAGGAGCTGGATGAGTTCATATCTTATATCGATCATCCGCCGGTTCTGACGGAAGAGATTCAGGCATTCATTGCGCATGATAAAGAAGAGCTGAGCGGGGAATTCTGCAGGGGATGCGGGTATTGTATGCCGTGTCCGGCAGGCATTGAGATCAATACCTGTGCGAGAATGTCGCTGCTAATTCGCCGTTCTCCGTCAGAAGCACAGCTGACTGAACAGGCACAGGCAATGATGAAAAAAATAGAAGACTGCCTGCACTGCGGCAAGTGCAGAGGCAAATGTCCGTATGAGCTGGACACGCCGGCTTTATTGGAAAAAAATTATGAAGATTACAAGAGAATATTAGCAGGTGAAGTCCAGATAAATTAATAAAACAAAAGTGCACTGCATGGATAAAAACAAAAGTGCACAGCACGCATAAAAACAAGAGTGCACTGCTTGAATAAAAACAAAAGTGCACTGCGCGGATTTAAGAAGGGAGTTTAGTGATGAAGCAGGAAAAAAGCAGAAATTCGTTTTCAGGGTCAATAGGCTTTGTATTGGCAGCAGCCGGAAGCGCGGTTGGTCTGGGTAATATCTGGAGATTTCCATATCTGGCGGCAAAGGATGGCGGAGGACTGTTTTTAGTGATGTATTTGATTCTGGCGCTGACATTTGGCTTTACGCTGTTGACGACAGAGGTTGCAATCGGCAGGAAAACAAAGCAGAGCCCGCTGACTGCGTATACAAAAATTCATGAGAAATGGAAGTTTTTAGGTATTTTTGCATGTCTTGTGCCGGTGATTATTCTGCCGTATTATTGTGTTATCGGCGGCTGGGTAGTGAAATATTTTATAGCTTTTCTGATAGGAGATGGCGCTGCTGCTGCCGAGGATGATTATTTTACGGGTTTTATAACGAGTGACATGCAGCCGATTGTATTATTAGCTGTATTTTTATTTGCCGTGGCTTTTATTGTTTTCAGAGGTGTGAATAAGGGCATTGAGTCATCATCAAAAATTATTATGCCGCTGCTGCTGATTCTTGTCATCGGCATTGCGGGTTTTTCACTGACGATTCATCATGCGGATGATTCAGGCGTGGTGCGCAATGGACTGCAGGGGCTGAAAATCTATATTGTGCCGGACTTGAGCGGACTTACAGTGAAAGGCTTTTTTACTGTGCTTATGGATGCAATGAGTCAGCTGTTTTTCAGCCTGAGTGTTGCAATGGGGATTATGATTGCGTATGGCTCATATGTGCGAGATGACGCGAATCTGGTCAAGTCTATTAATCAAATAGAGCTGTTCGATTCGCTGGTTGCGTTTTTAGCGGGCGTTATGATTATTCCGGCAGTTTATACATTTATGGGAAGAGAAGGTATGGAAGCTTCCGGGCCGAGCCTGATGTTTGTATCCCTGCCGAAAGTATTTGCAGCAATGGGCGGCATCGGAAATGTAATCGGCTGCATGTTTTTTGCGATGGTACTGTTTGCAGCACTGACCAGCGCAGTGTCTGTAATGGAGGCGGTCGTAGTCAGCTTTATGGATCAGTTCCATATCTCAAGGATCAAAGCGGCTGCCATAGAGACAATTATCGCACTGGCAGGCGGAGTTCTTGTATGCCTTGGTTACAATAAGCTGTATTTTGATGTTGTGCTGCCGAACGGAGCTCATGCACAGATTCTGGATATTATGGATTATATCAGTAACAATGCGCTGATGCCGGTTGTTGCGATAAGCACTTGTATTTTAATTGGATGGGTGGTAAAGCCGGAGCTTATAATTAATGAGGCAGAAAAAACCGGATGTAAATTTGGACGCAGGCAGCTGTACGTCGTTATGATTCGGTATATTGCACCAGTTCTTTTAGTGATACTGCTGCTAAAATCGATTGGAATATTAAATATTATTTAAGATACGGCGATTTTATGAGAAAATGTACTGCTCGCCTGAAAGCATGTTTGAAAAATGCTTTTCGTGAGATGTACCTACAGGGCATGATATGCTTTCCGGTTTGCACCCAGCAGGAATACCTGTGATCTGTTATAAGAGAGGAGGACGGTAACATGCTGCCGACAAGGGAACAGGCAGAAGAACTTTTGAAGGATGCAGAAAGGCGTAATCCGGGACAGTGGGGGAATCACAGCCGAGTGGCTGCCCACTGTGCAGAAAAAATAGCCCGCTTATGTAATGATCTGGATTCAGAAAAAGCATATATACTTGGGCTGCTGCATGATATTGGCAGAAAATTTGGAGTAAGGCATCTTGGTCATGTATCAGACGGCTATTCTTATATGATGTCTCTGGGATATGATGAAGCAGCAAAAATCTGCCTTACACATTCATTCCATAATCAGGTGATAGAAGATTATATAGGTAAATTTGATACGTCTGCAGAAGAGCTCCAGATGATTCAGGATGTATTACAAACAGTTACCATGGATGATTATGACAGGCTGATTCAGCTGTGTGATGCGATAGCGGGTACGCAAGGCGTGATGGATATGGAAGAGAGGATGGGAGACGTAAAGAGAAGGTACGGTTCATATCCACGAAAGAAATGGAATTTTAATTTATATTTAAAGAAATACTTTGAAGAAAAAATGGGTAAGGAGCTTTACGATGTCGTAGAAAAAGATACGTTTCGAATAGCTGAAGTAAAGTAAGAGAAATCTCTCATGAGCTAATTATGATGCAGCGAAGCCGCAGGCTGAACTGTAATATTTTAAAAGCGCTTGTGGGAGATTTTTGTGTTACATTATGGATACTAAGATGACTGGCGAGGGGAGTCGGACCGTCTTTTCGTGACTTTTCCAGAATGATAAGAATCCCTAAGCGTTCTGTTATTACGCTGTGGCACCGGACGGACGCGGCACCTAGAGCGTGTTTGAAAAATGCTTTCTGTGAGATGTACCCACAGGGCATGATATGCTTCACACTTTGTACCCACAGGGCATGATATGGAGAATTTATCCCAAATTTATGAGGCATAGCGGGCTATGTTGATTAAATTTGGGATGAATTCTCCGCAAAGTGGGGAGTGCAGATCGCGGGAATGATTTTTCAAACACGCTCTAGTTTTACAATTTGATTTAGAGTAACAAAAATAGATATTGACATAGATAGGAGACTGTGGTAGTCTATATATATTAAAGACTACCACAGTCTTATTTGGCTGTGGCAGTATGGATGAAGAAGGGAGAGAAATGGATGCAGGAAGAAATAAAGCTTTTTGATTCAGAACTAAAAGTCATGAATGTGTTATGGAATGAGGGGGATCTGCCGGCGAAGCAGATTGCGGATAAGCTGACGAGAGATATAGGATGGAATAAAAATACTACCTATACACTGATTAAGCGATGCATAAAAAAGGGGGCAATCGAAAGAATAGAGCCGAATTTCGTATGCCGCGCCCGTATTTTAAAAGAAACCGTACAGCTTGCAGAGACAAATGAGCTGATCGGAAAGATCTTTGATGGTTCTGTGAATAACTTATTTGCTGCTCTTCTGGGCAGAAAAGAGCTGTCTGATGCGCAGATTGAAAAACTAAGGAAAATGGTGGATGAGCTGGAATGAGGTGATTGCTATGAGCTTATTGGAAATGAGTATTTCAGGAGCGGTTTTTATATTTGTGGTCATTATTTTGCGAACCGCTGCCATAAATTATCTGCCAAAAAAAACGTTTCTGGCGCTGTGGGGCATTGTACTGTTCCGTCTGTTGATACCAGTGCGGATTCCTTCAGAAATCAGTGTGTACTCATGGCTGCCGCAGCGAATGGAAAAAATAGGTTTTGTGACGGACAGTTTTTTGAATCAGCCGTCTGGACATGGCAATAAAGCAGGAATCACTGCGTCAGGCCAGAAGGAATCAGATGGAAATGGAGCAGGCCGGACGGATGGACGGAACGGGCTAGGATGGAACGGGTTCGGATGGAATCAGACGGGATGGAATGGGCTCGGATGGAATCAGGTGGGGCAGAATCAAATCAGGCAGAATCAGGGCACAGAGAACCCGTCAGAATCAGGATTTGGTCTGGATGTGCCGAACCAAAGCAGTCAGGAGATGCTCGGCCGGCTGGTTTTTGGACAGAGTGCTTTTGGAATGATACTGAGCAGCCGGAGTGTTCAGATTTTAGGAATCATATGGGCGGTGGGATGTAGTGTCTGCTTATTGTTTTTTATATATGCATATATAAAATGCAGATTTCGTTTTTCTGTATCACTTCCGGTAGAAAATGATTTCTGCCAAAAGTTTTTGGTACAGCAAAATGCGGGGCGTTTATTACGGATACGTCAGTCTAAGGCTGTAAAAGCGCCTTTAACGTATGGGCTGTTTCATCCTGTGATCTTGATGCCGGAAAATACAGACTGGGATAACACAAGGCAGCTCGAATATGTATTGACGCATGAATGCATCCATATTAAAAGGTTTGATGCCGCTGCAAAAATGGTACTTGTAATTGCGCTGGCAGTTCATTGGTTCAATCCGTTTGTATGGGTAATGTACATCTTGTGCAACCGTGATCTGGAGCTATCGTGTGATGAAATGGTTGTCCGCACATTTGGGGAAGCTGCAAAGGCTGAGTATGCCCGTATATTAATTAATATGGAAGTAAAAAAAAGAGAGCTGATGCCTTTATGCAATAGCTTCAGCAAAAATTCAATGGAAGAAAGGATTATGGCGATTATGAAAACTAAAAAAAGGACGGCAGCAGCTGTTGTAACAGCAGCAGTGCTGATTTGTGGAGCAACGGGAGTGTTTGCTACATCAGCGGCGGCTGAAGGAAGGCAGGAAGAGGCTGTTCCTCAGACAGATTTAGCAAACCGTGAGAAATCAGTTGGATATGACATCACTAATATCAGTTTGAATCTAAGTGACGAGCAGGCAGAAGCTATAAGTGACGCGGTCTGCGGGCATATGGAATGGAAATACGAAGGGCTGTATACATTCAGCAATTACAACATCCAATTCAGCAATGAAGCAGTGAATGGGGATACTATGTCTTTTGATGTCGATGTGACGGCGGACATGACATTGATTCGAAATCCAAAGAAAAGTCCGTATGCGAAGGGAATGAGGGAAGCAATCGCAGGCATGAAAAACGCAGCTAGGAAAAAAGAAGCTAAAAAATTATATCGTGATTATTTAAAAGAAGTCATGCCTTATTATAAGAAGCCGGAAGAAACAGGGTTTTTGTATCAAGCGCAGATGCCTATAGAAGCGGTTCTTGGCGAATCTGATTTTGAATATCAATTATTTTATCGGAGTGATATAGACGGAGAGATTCTGGGTTCCTTTGAGCAGGAGGAAAAATTCACAGAGTCGCTCAGCAGGAAAGACGGAAAGGCGTATGTTATTGAAGAAACAAGAGCATTTTTACAATAATCATAAATCAAAGAAAACCAATAAGGAAGCATATATTGTTGGAAAGAAAAAGCTTTTTTTAATAGTCATATTTATACTCGCGAGCGATAAAGTCTATCGTATGGTCTGGGATAACGGCGCTCGTGAGTCGGTATGATTTGGCAAGCTTTAGTGTCGATCATTATAAATCAATATAAGTCGGTGAGGAGAGATTATTATGGCTAAATATAATCAATTATGCTGCACTGTATTAGCGGGACTGTTAATAGCAGGATGTGCAGACGAGAGCATAAATGCAAAATTGCAAAATCAGTCTGTGAAAGCGTACAATACAAGTGCGGCAGATGATCGTTTGGCAAAGAAAGGAATAAAAACAGCAGGCTGGAGGATTCAGGCAGGCTGCTCAAATGTAACAGAGGAGCTGGCAGAGGCTGTTTATCAGGAAGTATTGGAATTAAAGCAGGAGCTGAGTGAAGGTATTTATGAAATGAAAAACAGCCGTATGATATTTTTAAGGGAAGAAGTAAAAGGTGACGGGGTGGAAGCAAGGGCGGTATTTGAAGCCGATTATACCGGCGTCCGAAAGCCGGAGGATCATCCGATGATTCAGGGCATGTATGAAGCGAGGGCTGAATTAAAGACAGATAAGGATCGGAAGGCGGCAGATGAGTATATAGACGGATGGATGAAAGAATTATATCCAGAATATCAAAAAACAGAAAGGTATTCTCTGGAGGTAGCTGTTAAATTTAAGACAGATCATACAAAAGAGTATAAATTGTATTATCCATTTGTAAAAAATTCAAAGGAGAAGTTAAAGCCGCTTAGAAAGTATGCAGAAAAGAACTGGAAGGAAGACAAGGAACAGAGGCATCAGATGGGCAGGACGCGGTTATTTGAATATGTGGAGCTGAGTCATGAATAAAGAAATATATGATATTATGCATAAAACAGAAAAGTAGCGAGGGTGGACAGCAGGGGATTCTGCAGGATATATGATCCATCATTTATGCCGTATAACTTATATCTGGAAGAACAGGATGATCTGGATACCCTAGAGCGTGTTTGAAAAATCATTCCTGCGATCTGCACTCCCCACTTTGCGGATAATTCATCCCAAATTTAATCAACGTAGCCCGCTACGACTCATAAATTTGGGATAAATTCTCCACAAAGTGTGAAGCATATCATGCCCTGTGGGTACATCTCGCAGAAAGCATTTTTCAAACACGCTCTAGGAGTTATAATAATCTGGCAAATGTGTATGAAGATCAGGGAAAGTATGCAGAAGCAGAGAAGCTGTATAAAAAGAGTCTGAGGATCAGTGAAGAAGTCTTGGGTGAAGAACATTTGAGAACGGCTGTAAGATATAATAATCTAGCAAGGGTGTATAATAGACAGGGAAAATATGCAGAAGCAGAGAAGCTATATAAAAGGGGCTTAGAGATCAGTGAAAAAGTCTTGGGTGAGGAGCACCCGGAAACAGCTGGAAGTTATTATAATCTGGCGTGTGTGTTTGAAAAACAAATAAGATATACAGAAGCAGAGGAGCTGTATAAGAGGAGCTTGCATATTAAAGAAAAGATACTGGGTGAGGAACATCCACAAATAGCGTTAAGTTATAATAATCTGGCAAATATTTATAGGACGCAGGGGAAATATGTAGAAGCAGAAAAACTATATGAAAAGAGTTTAAGGATTAGCGAAAAAGTGCTGGGCGAAGAACATCCAAACACAGCTCTGGTTTATAACAATCTGGCAGGGGTGTATGATGAACAGGGAAAATATAGAGAAGCCGAAGAGCTGTATAAAAAGAGTCTGGGGATTATAGAAAAGGCTTTGAGTGAGGAACATCCGCGAGCAGCTGTAAGCTATAACAATCTGGCCGAAGTATATTGGCATCAGGAAAAATACGAAAAGCGACAGCTTATTATCTGAAAGCGTATCAATCTTTATTAAAAAGACTTGGAGCAGATCATCCCGATACACAAATGGTCTACAAAAATATGATGTCGGCATATGCTGATATAGATGAGAAAGAAGATTTCGTGCAGTGGATAAATGCAGGGCTGAAAGAAAAATAGGAATATTTATCAAAGAAGATCCTTCAGTTTAAGATTAAATAAAAACTTTATATATTAAGTCAAAAAGTAGAGAAAAACGTTCATATAGCTTTTTTCTCTGCTTTTTTTTGTGGCTTGACTGTGGATTGTGACAGAGTTCTTAGATCTATAATTTAAAAATTTATTTTAATTTTTGCAACGATTTCGCATTTCAGTCGAATATATAATTAGAGCAGGATAAATGACACTGAGTGTGGACAGTAACGAATCAAATGGAGGTGAAAGCTTGGAGCGTGAGAAAAAGTGGATACGGGATATTGTGCGGCATGGCTCACGCAGGGCTGCAGATGCACTGGTGAGAAGTTATTATGATGAGATCTATGCATTTGTATATCGGCAGACGGGCAAACGGGAAGATGCACTTGACCTGACACAGGAGTGCTTTCTGGCTGCGCTGAGGTCGATATCATCCTATGATTCAAAAAAGTCCGGTTTTCGGACATGGCTGTACCATATAGCCGCGCACAAGGTGATTGACCTGCGCAGAAAGCAGAGGATCGTGTATTATTCGCTTGACGAGCAGGAGGAAATCGCGGATGAGCAGGATTTTACGCTGGATATTCAAAATAAAGAGCTTCTGGCTGAAATCGAACAGCTGGTGAGCGCCCAGGACCCGTTATTACAAGAAATATACCGTCTGCGGGTCTATGGAGAGCATACATTTCCGCAGATTGCAGATGCGACCGCGCAGCCAGAGTCAAAAGTTAAGGCACAGTATTACCGACTGATTGCGAAGATAAAAAAGAATCATGAATTATGATAGAAAGGAGATGTCAGTAAACAGTCAAAATCTGCCATCAGGATAGGCAGATAGCAGGAGAACAGTCAAAAACCTGCCGTCAGGATAGGCAGATAGCAGGAGAACAGTCAAAAACCTGCCGTCAGGAGGCAGATGTCATGGAACAATTAAAAACCTGCCGCCAGGATAGGCAGATATAAGGAAGGAGATGACATAAAGATGTATACAGGTCATATTGATTTTCCAAGTAAAGAGGAAAAGGAAAAGAGTATTCGTGAGATTGTATCACATGGGGTGTGTAGGCCGCAGAGGCTTGGCAGTGCATTGTGGGAATTGTGGAGGAGTGTAGGGCTGTATGGATTCTGCTTTGGAGTATGGGACTGTATGCTGCTCGCCCTGCTGCTGGATGGTGTGCTGTGGGCATTTGTCTACACTGCTGCCAGACAGAGTCCGCAGATGACAGGCATTTTATTTTTTGGGGCATCACCGATTTTGTATGCGATGCTGCATCTGTTGACTGTATGGAAAGAGACGGCAGCAGGGATGTATCAGTCATTGATGGTATGCAGGCTGTCGCTTCGCCAGATGTCGGTGCTGCGGCTGTTCATATTCGGAAGCGCTTCGGTATTGCTGATGGGGGTGGTGAATGTGGGGTTTGCGGTTCATTTTCAGTCAGGGATAGATGTTGTGTTTCGTATGATTGGACTATCGGTTTCAGCATTATTTTGTTATGCATTGATGCAGCTTGTGCTGGAATGGAAGTGGAAGAGTCGGCTGTCCTTTGCCGCAGCACCAGTGCTGTGGTGCGGTATCAGTATTCTATTGCTGTCATCGGGAGAATACGGTCAGAAAATGATGGGGAGGATCCCGACTGTTTCATTCTTTGTGTGCGGAGCACTGTTTGCGTGGCTGCATGTGCGGACACTGCGGAAATATTATTTTGAGCTGCAGGAGGCGGCTGTATGGATGATGTAGAGCGCTCTTTGTGAAAAAAAGCAAAAGGCTGAATTGTAACAGAATAGCAGGCCGGCGTGTCTGAGCTGTTACAAATAAAGGAATCGATCATACAGTGATAGAAAGGAAAAAAATATGTTATCAGTAGAACATGTGACAAAAAAATATGGAAATTTTACAGCGCTGGAGGATATATGCCTGACATTTGAAAATGGTGTGTATGGTCTGCTTGCACCAAATGGCGCGGGTAAGACGACGCTGATTAAAATGCTGGCGACGCTGCTGTTTCCTACGAGCGGAATGATTCGCTGGAATGGAGAAGAGATTCGGGCTATGGGAGAGTCCTACCGCGGCCTTTTGGGATACCTGCCGCAGGAATTTGGATATTATAGAAATTATTCTCCGAAGCAGTTTTTAAAGTATATGGCAGCACTGCAGTGCATAGAGCACAGGACGGCTGGACAGCGGATTGAAGAATTGCTGGAGGAGGTTTCGCTTTCGGATGTAAAGAATAAAAAAATGCGCCAGTTTTCCGGAGGGATGCTGCAGCGCGTGGGAATCGCGCAGGCGATGCTGAATAATCCGAAGCTGTTGATTTTGGACGAGCCGACAGCGGGGCTGGATCCGAGGGAGCGGGTGCGTTTTCGTAACCTGATTCATCGGCTGTCCAAAGACCGTATCGTGATTTTATCTACGCATATCGTATCAGACATAGAGACGATTGCCAGCCAGATTGTAATGATTCGTGACCATCGGATTTTATGCTGTGATACAGCGGCCGAAATCTGTAACAGGCTGCGCGGGCAGCTGTATGAAGTCCCGGCGGAATGGGAGCTGTCGGAGGATGATTTTCTGGTGAGCGAATGTCAGGGAGAGCAGGGCACCATGCATCGTATTGTGACAAAAAGACAGATTGCGGGCGGCAGAGCAGCAGTGCCGAATCTGGAAGATGCGTTTTTATATCTGTATCAGAGTCAAAATGATTCAGGCGACAGGGATCGGTGAGGTATAGGTGAAAGGATGATATGAAAACAAAGAAAAAATTTATTGATAAAACTCTGCTAGGGTGGGAGATTAAAAAATTATGTGAAATGCCTATGCTGTTTTTGTTTATCATACTGTGTATTCTCTTCAACGTGATATTGACAGCATCTGACCAGTATGGGGCTGATTATGTATCCTATGTAAAAGAGGTCAGGGATGCAGCCGGCAGCCGGATGGGAGCGGAATTTGACCAGCGTCTCTTAAAGCTGCCTGATGAGGATGAGCATAAGAGCATATTGATCGAGGAGACAAAGGGAGCTAAGGATTTATTTGAAGAGTATGACGCTTTAATGACTGCCCGTAGGTATCTGGGAGCCTATCATATGACCGGGTGGGTCGCCGATGTAATGGAATGGAAATATCAAAAGCAGAATCAGCAGGTTCATAGACTGGCGAAGCAGGATGTGTCCATGGATGTCGGAGCTGCCGGAATGACTAAGCCGGTTTTGGATTCGCTTTTTCAAAAGCTGTGTAAGTCTGTCATTACAGAGAGCTGGCTGCTGGGGATTTTGACTGCTTTATATATATGCGGAAGTGAAAAGATCAGCCGGACATGGCAGACTGTGTATGCCAGCAGAAGGGGACGTACGCTTCAGAAGGAAAAGTTTGCGGCGGGGATACTGTATACGTTGGGCGCATATGCAGTAACGGCACTCATATCCTGTGCTGTTTTTGAGGCAGTCTGGCATCTGGGCGATATCTGGAATACAAATATGTCTACACAGTTTTATTATATAGAAGTAATTGGATGGAAGCTGCCGTTTGTTCCATGGGTGTCTTTTACGGTATGTGAATATCTGGGCGCGACTTTGGGAATGGGGGCTGTGACGGTAACCGTATTTTACGGACTGGGCTATGTGGCAGGGCTTCTTACAAAGAATAGTTTTGCAGGATTTCTGCTTATATTTGTTGTGCTGGCATTGAATTTTGAGATTGGTATCATGGCAGGAAACAATGCTGACTGGGGACTTTATGAAGCAGCTATGTGGTCGCCGGTAATGCTGTGGTGGATGCAGCCGCTGTGGTTTTCAGATATGGGAATCAGTGCGCTGCTGCCGTGGCAGGAATGCATTACGGCAGCGGGGTGCCTGATTGGGACAGTGGTGCTGTTGGTCTTAGGGTTTCGATATTTTTATCGAAGGGATTTTGCATAGGTATCCCTAGATCTAAATCGCTTCGCGAAGGGACTTTCATAGTAATTGAAAAATGGATGAATAGCAGGGATTGGAGGAAAAGCAGTGATTATTGAGGAAATGAAAAAAATATGGAGACCAGGAATGCTGCTTGTGCTGTTGGTCTTAGGGTTTATTTTTTATACGATACGAATGGAATTTTACATTAGTAATTTTCCAAACGGGCCTTATGACAGAGGGCTATATATGATGTGCAGGCAGATGGTAGAGACTTACGGAACGAGTCTTTCGAAGGAAGGGTATGAAGAGGTGAAAGCGAGCCGGAAGGATGTACGAGCCGCGGCAGATGCTTATGTAAAGGGTTATGTGATTGGAAAAAAATATGGATTAAAAACATATAAACAATTTGCGGAGTTTGAGCAGAAGATCTATGAGGAAATGACTGGAAAAAATGCGGCAGACCAGAATCAAAAGTACATGGATATGATGCGTATGAAAAATTATCTGGAAAGTGAGGAAACAGATAATATATTAGGCCGGCTTCAGGCGGTGTATTATGTGCCGGAAGCTTATGAAACAGTGCGAAAATACAAGAATGATCTTTTGAATGTCTATGGAGATACGATGACGGCGGAAGAACTGGAGCATGTCTCTGACAATTATTTCGGACAGACGCAGATGTGGCAGAATATTTTGCCGTATGATGTGGTAGAGGCGGTTGGTTCCTACGCGGGCAGTCTGTTGGTATGGATGTGTCTGGCTGTCTGCCTTCTGCTGTCTCCGCTGCTTGTGTATGACCGCATGAGCCGTATGCAGGCGCTGCAGTACAGCTCCAGACGCGGGCGCAGGATTTATGGAAGCCAGCTTGCGGCTGTGATGATTTCTGCGGGGCTTTTGACGACGATAAATCTCGTGGTATTTGGCGGGTTATTTGCAGCTCATGGTACAAGCGCATTCTTTTCATGCAGAATGTATTCTTTTTTGAGCTGGCAGGTCTTTTGCTGGCCGAATTGGACGCATGGCGGATGGTGTCTGATGCTTGTTTTGATGTGTTATCTGGTATCGTTTGGAATGGCTGGCGTGGTATTTTTCTTATCACAGAGCTGCGCGAATTATATTACGATGCTGTTGAAGATCCTGCCTATATTTGTGGCATCGGCAGTGATCTGCCCGAAAATGATGGAATACGCGTTTTATTTTAATAATCAGCTGTATCGATGGAGCGGACTGCCTTATGTGGAAATCCTGTGCGCGGCAGGCAGCTTTGTGCTGGGAATGGTGCTGTGCGGGATAGGCAGAAGGGTGGTGTACAAAAAGAATATTTGAATATATTCTAACGCTTGTGAGTCCGGTAAAGTGTAAGAGGTATTTTTCTGCAATTCCTAAACAGCCAATGACTTCGATCTGGGTGTTCATGTAATTGCTAAAGTGTAAGAGGTATTTTCTACAATTCCTAAACAGCCCCGCAGCTGTCTGCAGGGCTGTTTACTTTAAAAGTTCCATCGCGAAACGATTTAGAACTAGAGGTATCCGCAGGGCACGATGTCCGTGTGTGCTCTTGACTTTTATTTTTGGTGGTGCATAGACTGCACATGTAGGTTTATTTGGAGAATTATTTGATTAAAGGGACAATTCTTTTGCACTTCGGACTATTTTTATCCATTGATCCTTTGGAGTATAGCTCTTCGTACTGCCATCATCATCATACAGCATATATTCCGCAGATTCATCGGCAAAACCAATCCATTCGTAATCAGAATCCGGCCTGTGAAAATGACAGTCAGTGGTTGACCTGACGCTGTCATCTATGGCTGCTAACGGCAGCATATGATTTTTCTTTACAAAGAATACAAGCTCATTTAGGGCAATATCGATATAATGATGTCCCTTGCTCATGATTTGGCATGATTTATTTTCCATGGATTTCATGCGTACCATCAGCATATCCTGCGGCAGATATACATAGCGTCCTGTGGCATTCTGTGTGTATACCGGCGCGATCATGATGCTTTCGCCGACCATCAGCTGGTCTTCTACCGAAGCGGCGTGTGCGTCATCTGGGAAATCAAAGGAAAGCGGGCGGAAATACATGTCATTGTTAAATACAGCTTTCATATATTCACTGTAAATATACGGCAGAAGTCCATAACGGATGCGGATAATATTGCGGAAATCTTCAATGTTATCGAATTGGTAGACCTCCTGCTCCCTTGTTCCGGCAGCTGCGTGATTACGCATCAGCGGTGTAAATATGCCGAATTCCAGCCAGCGCATGAGCAGATCCTGCGTCGCATTGCTGCCGAACCCGCCGATGTCCGAGCCGGTATATAAAATGCCGCATAGATTTAAAGAAGGCATCTGCTGAATGCTCAACAGCAGGTGGCTCCACCAGGAGGCATTGTCTCCTGTCCAGATGCCGCCATAGCGATGCATTCCGATATAAGAGGAGCGGGAGAACATAAGCGTCCTTTGATCCGGCGCGATTCTTTCAAATGCATCAGCGGCGGCTTTTGTCATATAAAAGCCATAGAGGTTATGTACTTTGTCATGGCGTACTTTCACGCCGTCTATATTATGACAGAAGCTCTCGTAATCTTCAGGATTACCGGAAAGGCTGTCGATTCTGCCTTTCATATGATAGAACGAATGAAGTCCCAGATTCTCATCTTTCATGGATAAGATTTCATCCATTACGCTTTTTAGTCTTTTCTCTGAATAAAATAAAGCCGGCTCATTCATATCATTCCAGAATCCATCGATGCCCTGATCCATCAGCCATTGATATTTATTTCCAAACCATTCTCCTGCACGGGAATTCAGAAAATCCGGAAAATGTGATTTTCCCGGCCATACAGCGCCGACAAAATCCTGCCCGTCTTCGTCTTTGCAGAAATAGCCGTTTTGTACGCCTTCTTCATAGACAGGGTAGCCTTTTTCAATTTTGACGCCGGCATCGATGATCGGCACAAGATGTACGCCCTTTTCTTTCATATCGCTTACAAGTCCTGAGAAATCAGGAAATTTTTCCTCATCTACAGTAAAATCCTTAAAGTCTTTCATATAGTCAATATCAAGGTATACAGCATCCAGAGGGATTCCCCTTGTGTGGTATTCATCCACTACTTTACGAATGTCAGCTTCGCAGCTGTATCCCCAGCGGGACTGCTGATAGCCGAACGCCCATTTTGGCGCGATATAGCTTTGGCCGATCAGCTCGCGGAACTGCCTGGCAATGTCTTTTAGACTGCTGCCTTTAATGATATAAATGGTACAGTCTGACCCGGCTGTAATGCACAGCTGGTCTAGCTTCGTCTCTCCGACATCAAAAACCACTCTTCCAGGGTCATCTACAAAGATGCCGAAGGACGGCTC
Organism: uncultured Eubacterium sp.; assembly: GCA_947385875.1. Lineage (GTDB taxonomy): Bacteria > Bacillota > Clostridia > Lachnospirales > Lachnospiraceae > Eubacterium_J. Next base: position 16,489 of record CANDMV010000070.1, read on the forward strand.
ATTCGTTCTGCTTAAAATCAGGAAATTATGTCCTGCATATAGAGAATGCTTATTTTCGGTATGTATGGGATCATCTGTCGCATAGCTGATGTAGGAAAAGCCGCGTTTATTCATACCGCGCACCTGTTCGCCAAGTCCGTATACGACATCTGTATCTGCCATCTGACACGATAGTGTGATGCCGTCTTCTCCCAGTGCTGTATTCATGACAGCAATCGCCTGCGTACTTTCTGGAATTGTCATGATAACGGCACCGGTTTCAATCGGCTGTCCAAATACATGTCTGCTAATCAATTCTATTATCCTCCTTAAAAATTGATAATTGTATGGAACGACTGCGCTCTTTTTTATGCACTTATTATAGCGGATTTAAAATCTTGTGTAAAGAATATTTCATAATAAGCAGGGGCTGTGAATTGATTTTTAGAAACAATTTAAAGGGTGTTACATTTATGGATACCCGGCGTCCGGCTAGCCAATATGTAACACTCTATCTGAACGGTTGCGGTTTTTATTTTATAAGACTTTCAAGAATGCTCACACACCCATCAATGCCTATAGCTGCACTATCAAGCATGATATCATATTCATTGAAATCTCGCCATTTTCTCTCAGTATTGATGCTGTAATAATTGGAACGCTTCTTATCAAATTTTCGCCTGACAAGATCTGTTTCATGGGATGCGATCCCATATGTATCAACAATTCTCTGTTTTTTTACATTCTCATCAGAGCATCTGATAAATACTTTTACTACACCATCGTATTCCTTTAGTGCTTCAGACGCACAATGTCCAAGGAAGATGGCAGAACCCTTTCTGGCAAATGTTCGTATGACATCCTGCTCAGCCAGATAGATATGCCCTTCGTTTGTAAGCATATCTGAGCTTCCTTTTGTTGTCTGCGACATCAGATAGACAGAGTAGAGTATGCTGTTTGTTGCTTTTTCCTCATACTTTTCAATACTTTCAATCGATATATTATGTTTCTCTGAGACTTTTTCTAAGATCTCCCTGCCATAACAAGGGACACCTGTTCTGGCAGAAAGTTCTTTTGCAATCTGTGTACCGCCGCTCCCATATTCTCGTTCTATTGTTATATATCTGCTGCTCATTTTATCATCCTCCTCATATTATGAAGCCTGATCAAACTGGCTGTTATATAGTGACGCATAAAATCCATTCTGCTTCATAAGTTCTTCATGATTACCGCTTTCTATAATATCTCCATCTTTTAATACAAGTATCAGGTCAGCATTTTTTATCGTAGACAGTCTGTGGGCGATCACGAATGAAGTCCTGTTTTCCATAAGCTTGTCCATAGCATTTTGAATCTGCTGCTCGGTTCGTGTATCTACCGACGAGGTAGCCTCATCAAGTATCAGCATAGGCTTGTCTGCAATCATTGCTCTCGCAATCGTCAGCTGCTGCTTCTGACCCTGTGACAGATTTACCTGATCGTTCAATACAGTGTCATACCCATTTGGAAGTGTTCTGATGAAGTGATCCAGTCCTACCGCTTTACATGCCTGTTTCATCTTTTCATCGGACGCATCCTGCGTACAGTAGATCAGATTTTCCCTGACGGTTCCCTCAAAGAGCCATGTATCCTGAAGCACCATACAAAACTGTGAATGTACGGCTTCTCTTTTGATCTGATTCGTTGGCACTCCGTCTATACGGATACTGCCGCTTTGTATCTCGTGAAATCTCATGAGCAGGTTTACCATGGTCGATTTTCCTGCACCGGTCGGGCCTACTATGGCAATTTTTTGCCCTGGCTTTGCCTCCGCTGAAAAATCATGTATGACAATACGATCAGAGTCTTCATATCCGAATCTGACGTGCTCGAATGTAACCTCGCCCTTTATATGATCCAGATGTTCCATTTTGTCATCCTCGTTTTTCATTTCTTCTGCCTCAAGAAATTCAAATACACGCTCTCCGGCTGCTCCTGCTGACTGCATTGACTGAATTGCCTGCGCGATCTGTGAAAGAGGCTGTGTAAAATATCTGACGTACATCATAAATGCTACAATCACACCAAAGCTGATTTTTCCGTCAAGCGCCATTGCTCCGCCAACCACACATACCGCCACATATCCCAGATTTCCGATAAAATTCATGATAGGCATCATAAGACCTGAAAGACACTGTGCCATAAAACCGCTGTGTTTTAACTGTTCATTTAATTCGTCAAATGTCTTTTGTGCATCCTCTTCACCGTTGTATGCTTTTACAACAGTATGTCCGGTGTAGATTTCTTCTATATGTCCGTTGATCTCTCCAAGATGCTTCTGCTGTCTTCGAAAATATTTCTGGCTTCGCCCCATAATCGCAAACATAATGACAAAACCGATAAGGCTGGCACACACTGCTGTAAGCGTCATCCATATATCTGTTTTTATCATCATAATGAGGCTTCCGACGAACAGAATCACTGCCGTAATCAGTGTACCTATGCTCTGGTTCAACGACTGTCCGATCGTATCCACATCATTTGTCACACGAGAGAGTACATCACCGGTTGTCGTTTTATTGTAAAATGACATGGGAAGTCTGTTGATCTTGTGTGAAATATCCGATCTCATCTGTTTTGAGACCTTCTGAGTGATCGTTGACATAATAAAGCCCTGTAAAGCTGATAAAACATAGCTTAATACATACAGTCCTGCAAGGAACAGACCGATCTGCATAATTTTATCCATGTCTATCGAAGGTTTTACAAGCTTGTTTATACTATCCGGCAATTCATCCAAAGCTTTCAGTGAACCCTCCTGATCGTCTGTATCTAATCCGGACATCAGTTCCATCATATCCAGCTGATCCTGAGAAGTTATGATTTCTCCATTTATTTCCAGGTCTGTATACAAAGCTGCCTTTACAGACTGCGGCAGATCTGCCATTGCCTGCTGCATAGCATCCGAACTGTTATCATCAAGTCCATTCATAAGTTCAAGTGCTGCTTTCTGATCCTCAAGCGGAATATTTGAATCATTGATTGAAAGCTCCGGCTTCATATTCTGGGGATCTGATATATTAGCGGCGATAGCTTCAAGCACTGTCTGCATATGATCAGATATTTGATCCGACATAGCAGCTGTGATCTTTTCAAGCTCATCTGTGTCAGGCTTGATACCGCTTGTAATTTGGTCCGTCATATCAGACAGCCTGTCCGGCCCGACAAGTGTACAGACAGTTCCAACCGATGCACATACAACCGCAATGATAAAAAACACGATATATTTCTTACAGTATCCTAGAAGTTTTTTCCATATTCCTACGAGATCTTTTGGTTTCTCTCCGCCGCCCATCGAGCGTCCCATCGGACCGCTATGTTTTGCTTTAAACTGTTTATTTTCCATTATGCAAGTTCCTCCTTTGAAAGCTGTGAAAGCGCGATCTGCTGGTATACCTTACAGGTATGCATCAGTTCTTCATGCTTACCCATTCCAGCAATCTCTCCATCTTCAAGTACAATGATCCTGTCAGCGTCGCGTATCGTTCCGATTCTCTGTGCTACGATAATTCTTGTGGAATCTTTACATGATTTTGAGAGAGTTTCCCTTAGCGCTTTATCTGTCTTATAGTCGAGTGCCGAAAATGAATCATCAAAAATCAGAATCTCCGGTTTTCTGGCTACTGCTCTGGCGATAGACATTCTCTGCTTTTGTCCTCCGGAGAAGTTTGAACCTCCCTGTGCCACATATGCCCTGCTCCCATCTTCCAGTGAATTCACAAACTCACCGGCCTGTGCAATCTCCAGAGCTTCTTTTACATCCGCTTCAGATGCAGTACCCGTACCATTGTCCCCGTATGCCACATTGGACTCTATGGTTCCTGTAAAAAGGGTAGCTTTTTGGGAAACATATCCGATCTTGTTTCTCAATTCTTTCTGTGAATATTCCTTTACATTTACTCCATCAACAGATACCGTGCCGTCTGTAGCATCATAAAATCTTGGAATCAGATTTATGACGGTACTCTTTCCGCATCCGGTAGCTCCGATCAGGGCAACTGTCTCTCCTTTTTTTGCTGTAAACGAAATATCCTTTAATACACATTCATCTGCATCAGGATATTTGAATGATACATTGTCAAATACAATTTCTCCTGCTTTATCAGAGTCGCCATGCGTTCCTTTGCCGTCTTCTATGGTTAGGCTTGTTTCCAGCACCTCTTGTATACGGTTGGCTGCGACCGATGCTCTTGGAAGTATCATAAATATCATAACAAGCATCATAAATGACATAACAACCTGAATCGCATATTGTGAAAATACCATCATATCAGAGAAGATCTGAACCTTATCGACCATACCTGAATCATTTATCAGCACAGCGCCAATCCAATAAATTGCCAATGAAAGGCCGCTCATTACAATCTGTATACTTGGCATCATAAATGACAGGATTCTATGTGCAAACAGATTGGTTCCCGTCAGTACATCATTTGCTTTTTCAAATTTATCTTCCTGGTATTTTTCTGCATTATATGCACGCACTACAGAAAGTCCCGTCAGATTTTCTCTCGTCACACGGTTTAAATCATCCGTCAGTGACTGAATCTTTTTGAATTTCGGTGTTACCAGCAAAAGGCACGCGCCTACGATCAAAAGCAGCACGACGACAGCAACCGCAGTTGAAAATGTCCACTGCCATTTTTTGTCTGAAATCTTCAAAATAGCCCATACAGCCATTATCGGCGCCTTTACCAGCATCTGAAGCCCCATGGCAATCAGCATCTGAATCTGAGTCACATCATTGGTAGAGCGCGTGATCAGACTGGCTGTAGAAAAATGTCCGATTTCTTCCATTGAAAATGACTGTACCTTTGAAAACAGCCGGCCTCTTATGAGTGCTGCAAATGATGTGGCAATCTTTGAAGCGCATATGGCGGTAAATACTGCCGATATAAGACTTCCCAATGCGCAGAGAAGCATCTTGCCGCCTGCAGTAAGAATCTCGCTCATAGTACTTCCATCTGTCTGTACCAGTCTCGTGATATCAGCCATATAGTCAGGCATTGTCAGGTCCAGCCATACCTGAGCAACTATGAAAACAAGTGCAAGTGCCATAAGTCCTAACTCCTGTTTTCTTAGATTTTTAAATAATTTAATCATCTGTTTATCACTCCCTTATTCTTTTTATAAATATCTAATTTTTTTCTAACTTAGTTAGATATTTGCTTTTAAACAAAGTGTACAATCAATGTACACTTCGGATAAAACTATTTATGATACTGACACTAAAAATAATTATCTGGTGGTGAGACAATCTGTAGGATTTCCTTGCTGATTTCTATATATTCCAGTAATCTCTCCTCACCGATTGCATCAATCACCTTTCCCATCTGCGACTTAACATCTTCCCACATACTCTCAATGGTTTTTCTGCCAAAATCAGTAAGATTTACTATGGTCACCCTTGCATCGACTGGATCTTTTTCCTTAGTAATAAGTCCTTTTGCATCCATCTTCTTTAACAGTACTGCCACTCTGGCAGTACTGACATTCAGCCGCTCGCTGATCATCCCTGCCGTTATCGGAGCATCCGCGGTATACAGCAGTTTTAGTACTGCACCTATCCCGGCTCTTGTATCATCCATATGCTTGAATAACTCTGCCGGATGTGCAGATGTCATCTGTTTGAGCATATTTAATATTTGTTTATCTGTTGCCATTCTGCGTCCTCCGATTCCTAACTGGGTTAGATTATATTCTTTTGTCTGGGTTTTGTCAATCATTAATTTTGTTTTCTAACACGATTTTATATCGCGAGGTAACAGTTCAGATAATGTGTTACATATTGGCAACCCAGACGCCGGGCAAGGGGAACTGTCCGGCTTCCTGTGACTTTTACAGAATGTTAAGAAATTCTAGGCATTCTGCATTTGCATT
>CANDMV010000071.1 GCA_947385875.1 uncultured Eubacterium sp.
GTTTTATTTTCGTAGCAAGGTGCATACGCATTTATTCAAGTGCGAAGTTTGAGATAATAATAAGATGATAGAATAACTAATATAGTAAGATCGAGGAGATGTGAATATGTATCAGCCAAAACCGATGATAACAAGTGATGTAGAGCTGCCGGCGGAGTTATTAGAACTGACGGAAAAGCTGGCGGAAAATGTGCATGACATCTGGGCAGCCGGACGAATTGCGGAAGGGTGGGTTTATGGAGAGACCAAAGACTGTCGGGAGAAAACGACACCGTGGCTGGTGCCTTACCAAGAACTGCCGGAGTCGGAAAAAGAGTACGATCGAAAAACAGCCCTGGAGAGCATTAAGCTGATAAGAAAGCTGGGATATAATTTCGTCAGGGATGATGCAGATGAGGATTGAGGCTTAGAGCGTGTTTGAAGTGAAGGGGAAAAAGAATAGTGAAGAAATATATTAAGATCTTTTTTTCATTATCAGCAGAAGAATTTAGAGATGAAATCAATGAGATCGAAGCATTCATAGGATCGCTGAATAACATCTATATCAGGCGGGACATTTTTTTTGAGATCAAAGAATGTGAAGATTTAAGCAGTGCTTTTCAGATGGAGGGAGAGCAGACGCAATATAAAGAGTATATGAAACAGTGCCGGTATTTTTATTTATTATTTGGCAAAAGTGCAGAGAAATCTGCGCAGGAAGCGTTTAATATAGCGCTGGAGCATTTTCAGTCAAACGGGGCTCCAAAGATTTATACTTATTTTAAACAGCTGCCGGAAGGAGAACATGCGCAAAAGAGCGTGCTTGATTTCATGGAGCGGTTAGACTGTCAGCTTGGGCATTATTACAATACATTTGTCCACCTGGATGCTGTCAAGCTGAACCTGCTTCTGGAGCTTGCTTTGGATGGACAGCTGAATAGTGTTATGGAGTTTCAGAATGGACAGGCATATTTAGATAAACAGCCGGTGATGTCTTTAGAGAATGTGCCGCTTTATTATGGAAATGAGACTCTGCAGCAGAAGAAAGAGCGAAAAAAGAAGCTGGATGCAGAATATGCCGTGCTTGTGTCAGAGTCCGGCAAAAATCCCGCAGATGAAGAACTGGGAGATAAAATCTGGGAGCTGGTGGGTGAGCGAAAAAAGATTCAGGAAGCAATTCACCAGATCGAGATGGATATGCTGAAAATGTGTCAGGAGACCGCACAAAAGCGGCGTTCAGGAATAAAGATGAACTGGCGGGAAAAAAAGGCAATAGAATTCGTAGATCAGGGCAACTATGAAGGAGCAAAGAATATTCTGCGGGATGCTCAGTGGGATGAGGAAATCCGTCAGGCTGAAGAAGAGCTGGAATTGGTGGAGAAAAAGAAAATTGATAAGCTGGAGGAAATCCGGGAATTTATATCCGGCAGGAGAGCTTTAATCTCTAATTTAAAGGCAACAGGGCTAGATCATGAAAGCGTGAAAGAGATTACGGATATATATGAGGAGATCATTGTAAGGGCTGAGAAATATCAGATGGAACTGAAGGTGCTTTATGAATATGCGAGCTTTCTTTATCTCCAAAATCGATTGACGGAAGGGATTGTGGCAGCGGAGAAGCTGAGGTGTTTTTATGATAATAGCAAAGAGACAGCAGATGAAGACAAAGCACAGCTTCTGAATATTTTGTCTTTGCTTTACCATAAAAATCATGATTTTTATCATGCTGTGGAACTGGGCCGGGAAGCCTTAGGGTATTACCGTCGGCTGACAGAGAAAAATCCGCAGGTCTATGCAGCCTATGAAGCTTCGCTCATCAATAACCTGGCGGCACTGCTGATGGAGATGAACAAAACGGCAGAAGCCGAAGCATTGTATCGGGAAGCGTTAGATCTTTACCGTTGTCTAACAGAGAAAAAACCGCGAGTTTTTGCAGATTATGAAGAAAATCTTGCAGCCATGAAGGCTTTAACCATCAGCAATCTGGCAGTCCTGTTGGGGAACATGAATCGAATGGAGGAAGCCGAGGGACTTTTGGGGGAGGCATGGGAGGCATTGGGTGCAGCGAATGCGCTCCGTCGTCTGGCTGCGAACAATCTGAAATATTATGATGTCGATGTGGCTGGAAGCTATCTTAATCTGGCGGAGGTGCTTAGAAGAATGGGCAAAAAGAGCGTAGCCAAGCGATTGCTCATGCAAGCGTTAAGGATATATCGCCTTCTGGCTGCGAACAATCCGGAAGCCTATGAACCTCAAGTAGCTGCATGTATCAGTTATATGGCAATACTGATGGGCGAAATGAATCGAGTGAAAGAAGCCGAAGGACTTTTGAGGGAAGCGCTTGAGATGTACCGTCTTCTGGCTGCAAAAAATCCGGAAGCCTATGAACTTCAAGTAGCTGCATGTATGAATGGTCTGGCAGTATTGATGGACGAAATGAATCGAGTGAAAGAAGCCGAAGGACTTTTGAGGGAAGCGCTTGAGATGTACCGTCTTCTGGCTGCAAAAAATCCGGAAGCCTATGAACCTCAAGCAGCTGCATGTGCGAATAATCTGGCAAATATGCTGGAGAAAATGAATCAGGAAAATGCTGCGGATGAGCTGTAGCGGGAAGCGATTCAGACCTGTCATCGACTGATAGGAAAAACCCCGGAAGCCTATGCATTTTATACAGCTGTATGTGCGAATAATCTGGCAGATCTGCTGATAGAAATGCATCGAGGGAACGAAGCGGAAGCATTATATCAGGAAGCGCTTAAGATCTGCCGTCAGCTGTCAGAAGAAAACCCGGAAGCCTATGCAGATAAACAAAATCAAATAGAGCAATTTGAAATATTAGTCATCGATAAACTGTTGGATCTGCTTATCGAAATGAACCGAGAGAACGAAGCCGAGGGAGTGTATCGGGAAGCACTAGGGAACTATCGCCGATTAGCCGGGAAAAGTCTAATAGCTGATGGAGTGTTTGAAGCATATGGAGCGTTTATAGCATATGGAGCTATGAGCGCCTATGAACTGGCAGAATTGTATGTAAAAAGGAATCAGGAGGCTTGTATCGGGAATCGCTAGAGATCTTGCAAAGTGTTACCGAGGACGATCCGACAAAGGACGATCCGTCAGTCTATGTACTTGAAGCATTAATTGTGAATAAACTGGCACAGCTGCCTGAAGAAACGAATCGTATGGGAGAAGCCGAAGGATGATATAAAAGGAAGCACGATACATTCATGTATAGCGAAGGCTCCATTAGATGAGGTTTAGCGTACGAATCAATGAAGGAGGTATATCATAAATATGATGAGAAGAGATGTATTGGGACAGGTTCAAAAAGCGTTTGCACAAGACAAGGATCAGATTTATCTGGCAATTCACATTATCCATGAGATCGTGAATTATACAAAACAAAATGGGCTGATAGTATTGTCAAAATATATGGGTGATCGAGAAGAAGATCAGCCGTATGTTTTAGATCTGATTGCGGATGAGAAGCAGTGGGATATTCCTCTGAGGCAGTATCTTGAATTTGGATTGGAGCTGCTGTCCGAAGGCAGTGAGCCGGAAAAAATAGAAGAATTACTGTCAAATAAGTATTTTGCAAATGCTTACAAAGAAAAAGAGGCAGTGATTGCATATATCTATATGCTGGGATTACAAGGAGTGATTGAGGGACGTCCTTTTTTTGAGACGCTGGAATATTATTGCTCCTTTGTGCCTGATGATGAAATGGAGCGGTTTGAGACATTTTGTGCGCAGACGTTGACAGCCTGATTATTCGGGCTGTAAGTCACAAATATATATAGATATAATTTGTATAGTGTGATAAAATATGTCAAATAAAAAATCTGGGAGATTAAATGGAAACCCGCTCCCCTCGCCCGGTGTCCGGGTATCCATAAATGTAACACATTATCTGAACTGTTACCAGTGAATTAGAAAAAAATAGAAAAAAATAAAAAAAGGTCTTGACGAAATCCCTTAAGTAGTGTAATATACTTATTGTGTCAAGCAGAAGTGGCGGAATTGGCAGACGCGCAGGCTTCAGGTGCCTGTGGTAGCAATATCGTGTGGGTTCAAGTCCCATCTTCTGCATTTTACCCTTGGGAAGCCTTGTAAATCATAGTATTTACAAGGTTTTTTCTTATATATAGGCAGATCTGAAAATAAAAGAATTCGTAATAGTATCAGCCCGGTACTTTGCAGTTTATGCGAAGCACTGGGCTGAACTGTTACGATACAATCGTACACTCCCTATAATTCCTTTAAATTGACAAGTGTCTCTTCAGTCTGCGCAGAAATCTCTGCCGCCAGAGCATCTCCTTTCACAAGTACAGCATAAGAGCTGCTCTGTGCAAACAGGTAAAAGTCATTTTCTTCAAAGCTGTCCAAATCCCCATTGCTGCAGCACACAAAATATCCTTCCTCCTGAACCGGAAGGTCTTCCATAGTAATCGAATATACATGCGTATCAATCAAATTAACCTGAAGCTCATACGCAATCCGATAATTTTTTGTATCATCCAGTGTACAGTATACATCTTTCTTCCCGACCACTTCCTTTAGCTTATCATACATGGCGAGATTTTTAGAAGAAACCTTCCCAAGCTGGGAGCTGATCGTTCCGATTCTGGCAGAATACAGCCCGGTAGGGATAAAAGCAGCCGTCAGAAGAATACAGCAAAACGTCATGCACAGTCGTTTGAATTTTTTCCGGGATATACTGTGTATCGGTATGGATTCTTGAGTTGCATAGCAATAAAAAGTGTCAGCAGTCAGTAGGCCGAGCAGTATAAAAAATCCCGCAGCTCCGATCAGAATACACCAGCGCATAGCAAATTTTTCTGAAAATAATCGATAGAATCCAATGCCGGCCGCGCAGAAAGATCGATAATGCCAGGTATCGGTAATTCTTTGCAGATTAAAATACAAGATGATGCTCATAACAGCATATAGGCAGATCCCTCCGGCAGTCAGCAGCGCGAATCTGGAATTCTTTTTCCGGGCGGCAAGCTCAACAAAGCCTAAAAGCATCAGAATCCCAATGACACATTCATCATAACGGGTATATATAAAGTAGGTCAGGTCGGTGTCAGACTCCAGATTCGTAATGGAGGCCGGGTCAATCAGGCTGATCGCGGATATTAAAAATGTCCCGATGCCGGCAAGCAGCGTGAATAAATAAAACACCGTATGTTTTTCCGGCTTTTTTGTACGAAAGGCATGTAGAATGCGCATAAAGCAGCGGAGCAGCCCCCAGTACAGCAGTCCGAAGGTTGAAGTCATAAGGCTCCACAGCTGGCCGCTAAGAGCCCGGATTAAGTTCTGCCAGCCTTCGATTGTCAATAGCGACAGCAGATGCTCCTTTTGAGCGCCCATGCCGTTTTTGGGCTTGAGTCCGAATCCTTCTGTCATACACAGATATGTTTTTACATTTACATTCAGAAACAATATGACGACAAGCGGGAGCAGCAGTGCCGCAAATAGCTTCCAGTCGATCGCGTCCGTCAGCTTTAAAAATAGTACAATCAAAAAATAGGCGGTAACAATCCCGATCGTGCGGTTATGCGTGATATAACAGCCGCCCATGCACAGGCTGAGCATCAGGGCCAGACTGACGCGTGGACGCTGCTCAAAGCGAAGAAACAAATAAAACAGCAGCCATATCAGCAGATACAAAAATGTCTCACTCCATGCGATCGGTCCCTGCGTAATATAAGAAGAATACATGCAGACCATAAAAGAGATGGTATACGTCATCCATGTCTTCATTTTAGGAAATAACATCTGTGCACACTGTATGCATAGGGCAAAAGTCAGTATGCTGAAGATTCCGTTTAATACGATTGCAGTCTTATACATGAAATGCAGGTCATGGGAAATCCAGAATAAAGGGGTCAGAATCAGGCTGTAGCCGTAAGAATACCAGTTCATATGCCCGGCGAATACATCCGACCAGTCATGTCCGGAAAACAGTGCGGCATGAGTCCAGTAGCCATATTCATCATTGCGGATGGCAAGCACATTGGATTCGCGGATATACCAGATGCGGAAAATGAAGATTATGGCGGAAAATAGTAAAAATAATAATTTTTCATGTTTTTTTGTGACGGAATGCATTTTACAGATACCTCGATTCTATTCAGACATTATTTATTCAGATACAGCAGTATAAAATATGGGAGTAACACTGCATCTGAACGGTTACAAAATCTTAAGTTAAGGATATTGGGTGTGAAAAGTAACAAAATAATACCTTCGATATGATTATACAAAAAAAATGAAAAAAATAAAGGAATTTCACAAAAAACACAGAATTTTTAAAATAAGGAGATATGATATCATCACAAAAGAGAATTGGGAAAGGAAGGGCTTGAAATTATAAGAAAAAATGAATCTGAACAGTTATGATGCGATGAAAGGATGATTTCCCATGACGATACGTGAAGAAATGGAAATGCGTGAGCATATGCTGTTAAGCCCTTATGCGGCATTTTCAGATAAATCCAGAGGAAGGGACCGCCCGGAGGAGCAGTGTGACATTCGTCCTGTATACCAGAGAGACCGGGACAGAATCCTTCACAGCAGAGCATTTCGAAGGCTCAAAAATAAAACGCAGGTATTTTTAACTCCGAAGGGAGATCATTATCGAACACGCATGTCCCATACACTGGAAGTATCACAGAATGCCCGCACGATTGCAAAGGCGCTCCGTCTGAATGAGGACCTGGCGGAAGCAATCGCGTTGGGGCATGACCTGGGGCATACGCCGTTTGGACATGCCGGAGAATATATGCTGAACAGCCTCTGCAAAGGAGGTTTCCGCCATAATGAGCAGAGCGTGCGTATTGTGGAAAAGCTCGAAAAGCACGGGGAAGGGCTGAATCTGACATGGGAAGTACGCAATGGTATCTTAAATCACCAGATGAGCAGTATGCCGGCGACGTTGGAGGGAAAAATTGTTCGCCTGTCTGATAAGATCGCATATATTAATCACGATGTAGATGACGCGGTACGGGCAAAGATTTTGTGTGAAGAAGATATTCCGGTGGAATATAGGGAGGTCTTGGGAAATTCCGTGCGTATGCGCCTGAATACTTTAATACATAATATAGTTACAAATAGTATGGATAAGGATGATATATTAATGTCGCCTGAAGTAGAGGATGCTATGAAGGGACTGCGGCAGTATATGTTTAAAAATCTCTATCACAGTACTGTTGCAAAAAGCGAAGAAAATAAGGCAAAAGAACTGCTGGAAAGGCTTTTTGGCTATTATATGAAGCAGCCATGGCAGATGCCGTCTCAATTTACGGATATGATTGAAGCCGGGGAAAAGCTGGATCGCGTGGTCTGCGATTATATCGCCGGCATGACTGATCAGTATGCGATTGCAAAATTTAATGAATATTTTGTGCCTCTGCAGTGGCAGGTGTAAGAGATGGACGGCTGCTGCGCAGGCAGATCGTGGGAATAAGTATTGTTGGCAGCAGGTATAGAAAAATATGTAACAGCAGTATAATGGAGCGAATAGAAAGGCTGCTGCATGAAATATGTAACAGCAGTATGATGGAATGAATTGATGGAATGAGTAGAAAGGCTGCTGCATGAAATATGTAACAGCAGTATGATGGAATGAATAGAAAGGAGGCCGCTGCTGCATGAGATTTGTAGTAACGGAGTCAGGCAGATGCCGTATTATTCAGATGAATTAATAGAAGAAGTACGTTCTGCGAATGATATAGTAGATGTCATTTCCGGATATGTCAGGCTGCAGAAAAAGGGGAGCAGTTACGCAGGTCTGTGCCCGTTTCATAATGAAAAGACAGGCTCGTTTCATGTATCTCAGAACAAACAGCTGTATCATTGTTTTGGCTGCGGGGTCGGCGGGAATGTGTTTACATTTTTGATGGAGTATGAAAATTATTCTTTCAAAGAAGCAGTCGAGGCGCTGGCAGACCGTGCAGGGATAAATCTGCCCAAGCAGGAGATCTCCGAGCAGGCAAAGCGTGAATCAGATTATCGATCTAAGCTGTTTGAAGTCAACCGCGAAGCAGGCAGATATTACTATATGCTGCTGCGCAGCTCTCACGGCACCCATGCGCTGGATTATTTCAGGAAGCGGGAGCTGACGGATGAGACGATGAAAAAATTCGGACTGGGATATTCCGATAAATACAGCGATGACCTGTATCGTTATTTAAAGTCCAAAGGCTACGGTGATAAGCTGCTGGCAGATTCGGGGCTTATCACGATCGATGAAAAGCGTGGAGCGCATGATAAATTTTGGAACCGCGCGATGTTTCCGATTATGAATGTGCATAATAAGATTATCGGATTCGGCGGAAGGGTTATGGGAGAAGGAGAGCCGAAATATTTAAATTCTCCGGAGACGCAGATTTTTGAAAAGAGCAGGAATCTGTACGGACTGAATCTGGCGCGCCAGTCCAGGAGGCCGCAGATGCTGCTCTGCGAGGGATATATGGATGTCATTGCCCTGCATCAGGCAGGCTTTGACAATGCCGTGGCATCATTGGGAACAGCGTTTACCAGCGGTCATGCAGGCCTGCTAAGACGCTATACAAAGGAAGTCTATCTGACCTTTGACAGTGACGGGGCCGGGATTAAGGCTGCGCTGCGCGCGATTCCTATTTTAAAGGAAGCAGGGATTACGGCAAAGGTAATCAATATGAAGCCATACAAAGACCCGGATGAATTTATCAAGGGAATGGGTGCCGATGCGTATCAGGATCGGATTGATCAGGCAGAAAACAGCTTTATGTTTGAAATCCGTATTTTGGAGCAGAATTATAATATGGACGATCCGCAGGGCAAAACGGCTTTTTATAATGAAGCTGCCAGAAAGTTACTGGAATTTTCTGAAGAGATTGAACGAAATAATTATATAGAGGCTGTTGCAGCCAAATATCAGGTGGGATTTGAAAACCTGCGACGGCTTGTGGACCGCGTCAGCACGCAGACCGGTATGGTGAAGCGTCCCCAGTCGTTAAGGTCAGGAATCCAAAAAAAAGAAAACCGAAAGGAAGACGGCGTGAAAAAGTCCCAGAAGCTGCTGCTGACATGGCTGAGCGAGGAGCCGTCTCTCTACCCGGTGATTCGTGCTTACATTACACCAGAGGATTTTTCAGACAAAATATGCAGACTGGCTGCTGAGGAGCTGTTTGCACAGCTGGAAGAAGGAAAAGTGAATCTGGCACAGATCCCCGGACATTTTGAGGATATGGAAGAGCAGCGAGAGATCGTGTCTGCGTTTCATGAGACGATTATGGAGGTTAAGACTCCAAAAGAGCGCGGGCAGGCTCTGAAAGATACAATTTTAAAGCTGAAAGAAAAGCATATTCAGATGCTGAGTGCGAATCAGGATCCAGACGGTATACAGGAGCGCTTCCAGCAGATGCTCCAGGAGAAAAAAATGGTTGAAGCATTGCGGAAAAAAGAATTTACACTGGAATTACCGGAATGAAGATAAGCATATGAAACCAAGAGAGGATGAAAAAATGGCAAATATGGAAGTAAACAAAAAGACGCGGCATGGGCATCAATCCGCAAATGGAAACAGCTCAGAACAACAGCAGCCGGTGTTTGACCAGCAGAAATTCTTAGAAACGCTGAACAGTCTGGTAGAGCGGGCAAAGAAGAAAAAGAATATGCTGGAATATCAGGAGATCAGCGACGCATTCCAGAGTATGCTTCTGTCACCAGAGCAGCTGGAAAACGTACTGGAATATTTAGAAATTCATAATATCGATGTACTGCGTATCTCAGACGACGATGACGACGATATATTAATCGACGATGAAGAGGACGTGGAAGTAGAGAATATTGACCTGACTGTGCCGGACGGCGTAAGCATCGAAGACCCTGTGCGCATGTATTTAAAGGAGATCGGCAAAGTGCCGCTGTTAAGCGCAGAAGAGGAGATCGACCTTGCGCAGAAAATGGAAAATGGTTCCGTTGCGCACGAAAAAATCATTATTTTAAGAGGACGCAGAGATAAGACGGATTCTGAGGAAGAAAAGGCGGATTACGATCAGGAAATCAGGTCACTGACGCGGGAACAGGATATAGGCGAAGAAGCTAAGAAGCGTCTGGCAGAAGCTAATCTGCGTCTGGTAGTCAGCATTGCAAAGCGTTATGTAGGACGTGGTATGCTGTTTTTAGATCTGATTCAGGAAGGTAATCTGGGACTTATCAAGGCGGTCGAAAAGTTTGACTACCGCAAAGGCTACAAGTTTTCTACGTATGCGACTTGGTGGATTCGTCAGGCCATTACAAGGGCGATTGCGGATCAGGCCAGAACCATCCGTATCCCGGTGCATATGGTGGAGACGATTAATAAGCTGATTCGAGTGTCCAGACAGCTGCTGCAGGAGCTGGGAAGGGAACCAACCCCGGAAGAAATCGCTGCGCAGATGAATATGCCGGTAGACCGTGTCCGGGAGATTTTGAAAATATCTCAGGAACCGGTATCTTTAGAGACGCCGATCGGAGAAGAAGAAGATTCTCATCTGGGAGACTTTATTCAGGATGATAATGTGCCAGTGCCTGCGGACGCTGCAGCCTTTACATTATTAAAAGAGCAGCTGGGGGAGGTGCTCGGCACACTGACAGAACGAGAGCAGAAGGTGCTCACGCTGCGGTTCGGCTTAGAGGACGGCAGGGCACGCACACTGGAAGAGGTAGGAAAGGAATTTAATGTCACAAGAGAGCGTATCCGCCAGATTGAGGCCAAAGCGCTGCGCAAGCTGCGCCATCCGAGCAGAAGCCGCAAGCTGAAGGATTATTTAGAGTAAAGTCGTGGGCGCATACTGACATCGCGTCCTAGAGTGTGTTTGGAAAATCATTCCCGCGATCTGTGCTCCACGCTTTGTACCTATGGGCATGATATGGATAATTTATCCCAAATTTAAGAGACGCTGCCCGCTGCGCTTCATAAATTTGGGATAAATTATCCGTATCATACCTTGTGGGTACAAACCGGGAAGCATATCATGCTCTGTGGGTACATCTCACGGAAAGCATTTATCAAACACGCTCTATGGGGATTCATGGATCTAAGTTGCTTCGCGATGGGATTTCTAAGCAGCAAAGCCAGATCATGAATCAGGAATAAATTTTATTGGAGAATCATAATGCAGGATATTGCAGATGGAACAGCACAAAAATTGTCATTGAGACTGCAGGCTGCGGCAGATTTTGTAACACCTGGCAGCCGTGTGGCAGATGTCGGAACAGATCATGGACATCTGCCGATTTATTTAATACAGTGTGGGAAATGTCCATGTGCAGTCGCAATGGACATCCGCAGAGGGCCGCTGCAGAGGGCGAAGGAGCACATTGCAGATGCAGGCCTTTGTGATAATATCAAGACACGGCTGTCAGACGGTATGCTGGGGCTGCTGCCTGGCGAAGCTGACAGCATAGTAATCGCCGGAATGGGCGGGATGACAATTATTCAGATTTTGTCAGCTTCATCGGGGCTGCTGCCGGATCTAAAAGAGCTGATTTTAGCGCCGCAGTCAGACATTGCGAAGGTACGGCGCTTCCTGCGGGAGCGGGGGCTTGTGATTGATCGTGAGAATCTGGTGCTGGAGGATGGAAAGTTTTATCCCATTATGCATGTCGTGACGAAAAAAGTGTTTACGAATGCAGATCCGCACAAAAAAATGCGGGAAGGGATATGCAAAAAGCTGGCGGAGAACTATCTTCACTCGGATGGTTTGGAAGAGATCTGCCCAAACATAGCAGGGCCATGTATACAGCATGGTGAGCAGAATGAAACAGGTTCAAAATCAGCAGAGGAATACCTACAGCCATACCATCAGGAGGAAATGGATGCAGGAGAGCATATGCTGGAAAAACAAGTGACAGCTCATTTTCAGCAGATGATGGACCAGTACGGCGAGTATATGGTATATGCTCAGCATCCGATGCTGCGGGCAATGCTGGAAAGAGATGAGCAGCAGCTTGGGAAGATCCTTCTGGCATTGGAAAAAAACGCGAAAAGTGAGGAAAGCCGGCAGCGCAGACTGGAAGTGGAAGGCCGTCTGCGTGACGTTCGTATATTATTGGAGGAGTTTATAAATGAGCAGCAAAGAAATGAACAGCAAAGAAATGAACAATAAAGAATTAATTATAAAATTTTATGAGGAAGTATTTAACAGCTGGGATTTGACCCGTTTGGATGATTATATGTCGGATACTTATATGCAGCATAATGCGAATGTAAAAGACGGAAAAGAAGGCTTTCGAGAATTTGCAGAAAAGTTTTTAGCTATGAAGCCACATGCTGAGATTGTCAAGATCATCTGCGAAGATGATCTGGCGGTAGTATTTTTCAAATGTACGATGCAGGAAAATGGCATGGTAAACAAGGTGTTTGACATGTACCGCATTGAAGACGGAAAGCTGGCGGAGCATTGGGACTGTGTAGAGCATGATATAGGCAGTATTGTGCCGGCGAACGGCAGACCTCTCTTTTAAAGATGCTGTGTTACAGATACCGTCGTTCAAGGTGCGAATTTAAAGATGCTGTGTTAGATACCGTCGTTCAAGGCGCAAATAATAAGACCGCGCAGACAATTTTGTAAATTATTTCTCATAAAATAATACGATCTCCATATAATAAAGTCACTGATAGTGTCATAAAAGCACATAAAATGACGCTATTAGAACTAATGACATGATGTATACTTTATAATATAATAGAAGTAAAAGGAGATGGTAAGATGGTAGATATGTTAACGGAACAGGTAATATGTATAAAGGAATGGAATACTGTATCTGGCAGTCTGGACCCAAAGGATATTAAGCGTATGCAAGAGATGCTGGAGATGGTTCCGGTAAATAAGTTTACGGCTGTAAAGTATCTTGAAAATGATGATTCTGTTACATTATCTCTCAATGAAATAGATCTTGTCGAGAATGGTGCGGATGAGCAGGAAGCCAAAATGAAGCTTGCAAAATCTATTTTAGAATATTCCTTTGATTATTATAAGGATTTAAATCTTAATTTTCATAGTAGAAATAGAGGAGACCATTTTCCTTATGTCACTAAGGCATTGAAGATAGAAAATCCGGAAAAGATAGGGGATATGATACAATGCCAAGATGGAAAGAACTAAAGAGATTTTGTGAGAAAGACGATTGGGAATTATATAAAGTTACAGATCATTATTTTTATAGAAAAATAGATGATGACGGCACGATACGAATGACTAAGGTATCGAAAGGCTCTGGAGAGATCAGAGGACATATGTGGCAGGAGATTTTGAAAAAACAATTAAAGGTCACACAGGAATATTTTAATAGTAAGATCTAAATGTAAGATCTAAATGAATGGAAGTCATTCGAAAGGTTTTCGTCATGACTGTTCAAAAGCCATTTTTGAAAGGTTTGCGATTCAATGAGTTGGAAGAAATGGAGTATTCATCAAATATTAATAAAAGGCATTACTGATTATAAAAACAGTCGGTAATGCTTTTTATTTTGGAGATCCCAGAGGAGTTTATTGGAAGATATACAATTATTTGTTTCCGTTGTTTGGTGAGTCATTACAGACCGAAAAAAGTGCAGCAAAAAAAGCATTGCGTGAAGAGATCTTCATACAATGCTTTCTTATATTTACATTAGATCCCGAAGCACAGGCTCTTTTTTCTGCTTATTCAGACGTATGGCAGCCGGAATCTTATTATAAGCCTGACTATAAATCACATAATACATAGCAGCAGCCAGCATAAATGCAGTAATAACGTCAAACACAGAATGCTGCTTCAAAAACATTGTAGACAGAATAATGGAGATGCACAGTGTCGTAGAGGCAGCACGTACAATCTTCTTCTCCTTAAAGCAGCTGCTGGACATCAGTGCGATGTGTACACCAAGGGAATTATATACATGGATGCTTGGAAACAGGTTCGTGGAAGTATCCGTCTGATACAGCCAGCGCACCAAATCCGTACACCAGTTATCCCGCGCAAACTCCAAAGGGCGCAGGTAATGCCCGTTCGGGTAAATCGTTGATACGATCAAAAATACTGTCATGCCTATAAACAGGAAAGCGCACAGCTTGTAATAATCTTCTTTATTATAAATGAAAAAGTACAAGATGGCGAATGCAATATATGCGAACCAAAGCATATAGGGGATAATAAAATATTCACAGAAAGGAATCTTTAAATCCACAGGCATTGTAATAATATGGAATTTTTTTGTAACTGTTTTCTCCAGATAAGCAAACCATGCAACATAGATGATAAAATAAGACAGCACCCATGCATGGCGATACTGGAAAACTAAATTTTTGAGACTGGCAGCAGCCCTTTCTCTTTTGGTACTCATTTCGCGATTTTGCATTTTTCCCCCTTCTTACCTAAAATGGAATCAGGTACATCAATACATCATACACATCAATTGTTCAAAACGATCACAACTGTTCACACCCATGCCGTCTTTTGATATCATCTGTCTAATTTGTCAGGAACTGTAACAAATTAGCTTCTGTCTGACAGTCTGGAATGTTTACCGGATGATTTGAATTTTGAACAATACATCCACACACTGCGGATTATAGCACATGAATTTTCCGCATACAAGTGGGTTGGTTTTAAATTAAGGAAGTTTTAATAAAGTTTATGGAAAAAACAAAAAAACATTCATAGAACGGGATTTCTTTTGTGCAAATTTGAAATACAAGCTATTTGGAGAAATGGTGAAATATAGGCTTGTAAAAGTCCCCCTTGCCATTTTCAGGCAGGGGGCTTTTTGGCATTCTTTTATTTAGAAGTTAGTTGTTTTGTCTGGGGTTGGAGTATATCCATGACATGTCACTTACTGTCGCCACTATAGTGTTCCATGAATCAGATATCGTTACATTCAGATTTGCATATAACGTATACCGCTCCGACAGACCTGGAAGATCTATTAGATAATCTGTGAAATAATCTGTGCTGATAGGTATTTTGTATGTAAGTGGATCTTTAGCGACATCTTCTTCATAAAGTAGTCGATAGATATAACCAAACTGGATGGAGTTTATTATCCAATCTAATAACCTATCGTTTCCGTTTCTATTTTCAAGCTGAATATGGTCATTGATATTCGACTCATAAAGAATAATTGTAAACCCATACTCAGGACAAGAAACGCTTGGATTAAGCAGATCAACAACCGCGTCTCCTGTAACTATCTCAGCTATAACTTTTATTTCAGGCATTTTTTCCAGCACCGGAATTTTTTCCGATATTGTTTTTTCAAATGTTTCTGCCCCTGCCGTATAGGTTATGACGGCTGTCAGGGTCGAGCAGCCTTTCTTTAGGGCTTGGATAGAGAGTGTTTTATTCTCGTCGGTCTGCTCAACCGTGTCACTATCCGGCTGAATTTGCACAACTGTATTATCAGATGAAGTCCACTTAATCTTTGTTATCTTCAGCCCATATGCACTAGGAGCATTTACTTTTAATTGGTGTGTTTCACCTTGCATTAGGGGTACTATGTAGCCGATGCCGGACAGCTGCATACTAAACTCCGCATTTTCCGGATCTGTCACCTCATTGTCATCTGTCACTTCGATTTCCGTCGTCTCTGCCACTGTCGTTTCAGTTCCATCCGCCAGCGTGACAGTTGCAACAAGCGTGACTGTCCCTCTGCCTTTCTTCTCGCCTCTTACGATACATGCATTACCAGCGCCTGCGACATTAGGAGCCTCAATGATAGATCTGCCGCAGATGATCCACTGCGGGAAATAAATCGAGGCGCCGTCTGTCAATTCGGGTGTAATCGTTGAAGTATACATTGTAGTAATTGAAGATGGATCCGGCGTCAGTGTGAGCTTCACGGCTGGCTCTGGCGGCGGATTCCCATCTTCTGTCACCGTAACGATAATCGTTTTTGTCTGGTTTGGCTGGATGAGCGCGCTGTTTTCTTCAGGGCCGTATAGATCTGCCGTCACGCTGATAACGGTTGTCCCGATTTGATTAGCCTTCACTTTCACCGTATCAGTTCTCATACTTTCAGTATCAGAATAAGTAATAATTTGCCGGGAATCATGTGCCCATTCGATGTTCTCAAGCCGTCCCGATGCTTCCGGCTCTACAGATACGTGTATTGTTTCTTCCTGACCCAGCTTCATCGTAAAATCCGTATGATCCAGCACAATTCCTTTCGCAGCTTCCGGTGTCTGATCCTCTGTGGAATCGGAACCGCCGGATGAGGAACCACCGGACGAAGAACCGCCGGATGAGGAACCACCGGACGAAGAACCGCCAGATGAGGAACCGCTAGACGAAGAGCCGCCGGATGAGGAACTACCGAGCGAAGAGCTTCCGAATGATGAGCCGCCGGATGTAGACGGCGCATTCACTGTAATATCTCGGCTGCTTTCTTTGGATACCGTATAGTTACCGTTTGGCGTACTCACAGCCACATTCTGCTCGGTCTTGTTTTCTATACTGATTTTGACAGCCGCCAGGTTGCCTGTAATCTTTACAGAGCTGCCTTCCGCGCCTTTTTCCAGCACGAGGCTTACACCTGCGCTGCTTTCCAGCGCAATGCCGATTGATGCTGTAATCTTTGCTGCCGCGGATACTTTCACTGCAATAGATGCCTTTGCAGTGCCGGACATTGCCAGGTTCATTTCTTTAGAGACAGCCACATTGCCTACTTTGCCGTCGTCGTCTACCGCCAGAGATACGTCTGCCTTCTCAGCGTCTAGCGAAACGTCCGACATCGACCCTTTTACATCAAAGCTGACTTTCGCGCTGTCTGCTGCGGCATCCACGTCTACTTTACTAACAGCCCCGCCTTCTGCGACAGCTACCTTGATGTCTGCCTGCGGCGCGGCAAACGACATGTTTCCGATCTGGCCGTCTATCGTGAGGTCAGCCTTCGAGCTCTTAGCCTGTGCCGACATGGAAAAATCGTTTACTGTCCCGCTTTTCGCGACGGCCATTTTGATCTCCGTATCCGGCGCGGTAAGCTGCATGTTGCCAATGCTGCCGTCTACGTCCAGATCTACTTTCGTGTGCTGTGCGTCTTCCGCGACGGATACGCTCGCAACGCTGCTTCCCTGTGCGACAGAAATCTTTGCGTCAGCGTTCGGCGCGGCATATGAGACACTGTTTACGTTCCCGTTTACTTCCAGGGATACCTTTGCGTCTGCCTGCGAGAAGGTAATGCTGTCTACCTCAGCGCCCGGCTGTACGACAAAGCGTGCAGCTTTCGCAAGCACACTGAAGATATTGCCGACCGCATTCTCCAGCCATGTGCTGTCCTTAATCGCAAGGACGGAAATGGACTGGAATGTTCCATTGTTTACGACATCCGCGTTCGGCGCGTCCACGGCGAGGGTGATATTCTTATATTCTGCTTTCGGGATCGTAAAAGTATCCGCTGCTTCGGTCTGCAGGCGCAGGGTCCTAGTTTCCGCATTTTTCAGCGCGTTCTCCAGCTGTGTCTGGTTAGATACCGTCACGTCTCCATTCACTGTCTCTGCTGTGTCCGGCGTCTTTTGCTTCACGCGTACCTTGCAAGACAGCCATTTGCTTTTGGTGGTCTTCTTCCCGTTTTTCGTAACCGTACGCACGGCTTTTACCCGGATGGCTGCGGTCCCTTCTTTTTTGCCTTTCAGCAGGACATATGTATTTTTCCTGCCGTAAGGTTTGCATACCGACGCTTTTGTTGTCGTTACCTTCTGGATTTTCCATTTCTGATTGTTGTTCACAAGCTTTAGCTTGTAGCCTTTCTGCCCGACTTTCAGTGTTTTGGATTCCACATTCAGCCTGACCTGTGCCTTTGCAGCCGCGGATACCGTCAGTGCGGACATCCCCGCAGAAGCAGGTGCGCTGCATGTCATAACCGCTGCTAAGAGCACTGCAACTTCTAATTTAAGCTGCCTGATTCTCATGACATTTCCCTCCTTATCATAATATCATGGGTCTGCCTTACGGCCTGCCGCGTTTCCGGCAGTTCCTAAGGGCTGTTCCATTTTGCGTCTGCATCTGCTGTGTGATGCGGACTGCTGTAAACCCAGTGTCATGCAGACGGGGCTTCCAATCCTCGTTTACATGACACTGGGTTTACAGAAATCCGTACCAACTTCTGGCTTTCCAGCAGTAAAGCAGCTTTTTTCTGCATCGGCAAATATATTATAGCTAATTTTGGCAGGAAGAAATACCTCACTGGTACGGATTGAACTTTTTCGGGGATAAATTGTGGTTCCCGCACAAACCTGCTCTTTTGTTGCATCTTTTCGCAAAATTGTTGTAAATACATAAATGCAAATTGCAATCTCATTTTTGATTGCGTATAATAAACCTAATCTGGCATGAGATGACTGCAGAAAATAAAGGAAGAGAGGGGTAATTGCAATGCAGGAAAAATTAGTTGAAAAATTCAAGGAAATCTTTGGGGATGAGGGAGACATCCGTGTTTATTTTGCGCCGGGCCGTGTGAATCTGATCGGCGAGCATACGGATTATAATGGAGGTCATGTATTCCCATGTGCATTGACGATTGGTACTTATGGAGTAGCACGCAGAAGGGATGACAAGAAGCTTCGCTTTTATTCCATGAATTTTGATAAACTGGGTGTGCTGGAGTCTTCTGTGGAAGGTCTGAAGGTAGAGAAAAAGGCTGACTGGACGAATTATCCAAAGGGAGTGATGTGGGCGTTTGGCGAGAAAGGCATGAAAGTGACGCAGGGCATGGATCTGCTGCTGTTTGGAAATATTCCAAATGGTTCCGGGCTTTCTTCCTCTGCTTCTGTAGAAGTGCTGACAGGATATATTTTAAAAGACATGTTCGGATTTGACGTATCCAATCAGGATTTAGCGCTGATCGGACAGTTTTCAGAGAATAATTTTAACGGGGTCAACTGCGGTATTATGGATCAGTTTGCCATTGCAATGGGCAGAGCAGATCATGCCATTTTCTTAGATACAGCGACACTGAACTATGAATATGCGCCGATCAAGCTCACAGGCGCAAAAATAGTGATCTCCTGCACAAATAAAAAACGCGGTCTTGGCGATTCGAAGTATAATGAACGCCGCAGCGAATGTGAACAGGCACTTGCAGAGATTCAGGAGGTCGTAGGAATCAATTCGCTGGGTGATCTGAGTGAAGAACAGTTTGAGCAGTATAAGAGCGCCATCAAAGACGAGACAAGGGTAAAACGGGCAAAACATGCCGTATATGAGAATCAGAGGACGTTAAAAGCAGTAGAAGCATTGAAAAATAATGATGTCACACTGTTTGGAGAACTGATGAACGCATCGCATGTATCTTTGAGAGATGATTATGAAGTGACGGGCGTTGAGCTGGATACTATGGTGGAGGAAGCCTGGAAGGTAGACGGCGTGATCGGTTCCCGCATGACCGGCGCAGGATTCGGCGGATGTACGGTAAGCATTGTAAAGGATGAAGCTGTAGATGCGTTCATTGAAAAAGTCGGAAAGGCGTATAAGCAGAAAATCGGTTATGCGGGAGATTTTTATGTCGTAGAAGTCGGAGACGGCCCGGCAAGGCTGGCGTAACGGAAGGCAAGTGGCAGAGAGTGTTAAATATTGCTGTAAACAGCCTGTTAAGAAGGAAATAAGCATAGTTTTGAGAAACCGTATGAAAATAGAGGTGGAGAAAATGATTCAGAAAAATATATTAAAATTAACAGATTATGGTCTGGCAACCGGTCTGATTCAGCCGGAAGACCAGCAGTATACGATTAACCGTCTGTTAGAGCTATTTGAGCTGGATGAGCTGGAAGACGACATAGTAGAAGCATTTAAAAAAGAACCGGCAATGACGCAGGAGACGGCGGAAGACCAGCTGGAGTCCATATTAAAAGAAATGATGGATTATGCGCATGAGCAGGGAATTTTAAAAGAAGACAGTATCGTGTACCGTGACCTGTTTGATACAAAGATTATGAGTATGCTTGTGCCGAGACCGAGCGAGGTCATCCATCAGTTTCAGGAGCTGTATAAGGAAGACGCGCAGAAGGCGACGGATTATTTTTACAAGCTGAGCCGTGATACGGATTATATCCGCAGGTATCGGATTAAGAAGGATTTAAAGTGGACGACAGATACGCAGTTCGGCCGGCTGGATATTACGATTAATTTATCCAAGCCGGAAAAAGACCCAAAAGCGATTGCGGCAGCTAAGCTGGCAAAGCAGAGCGGCTATCCAAAATGTCTGCTATGCCGGGAGAATGAAGGCTACGCAGGCAGAGTAAATCATCCGGCAAGGCAGAATCACAGGATTATTCCGGTAACGATTAATCACAGTGAATGGTATTTTCAGTATTCTCCATACGTATATTATAATGAGCACTGTATTGTATTTAACAAGCTGCATACGCCGATGAAGATCGAGAGAGCGACATTCGGCAAGCTGTTAGATTTTGTAGAGCAGTTCCCGCATTATTTTGTAGGATCTAATGCAGACCTGCCGGTAGTAGGCGGTTCGATTTTAAGCCATGACCATTTTCAGGGCGGACACTATGAGTTTGCTATGGCAAAGGCACCGGTCGAAAAAGAAATTCAGTTCGCAGGATTTGAAGACGTATCGGCAGGAATTGTAAAGTGGCCGATGTCAGTCATCAGAATCAGCGCAGATCAAAAAGAACGTCTGGTAGAGTTGGCAGATAAGATTTTATTAAAATGGCGCGGGTATTCTGATGAATCGGCATTTGTATTTGCCGAGACAGACGGTGAACCGCATAACACAATTACACCGATTGC
Source organism: uncultured Eubacterium sp. (assembly GCA_947385875.1). Taxonomy (GTDB): domain Bacteria; phylum Bacillota; class Clostridia; order Lachnospirales; family Lachnospiraceae; genus Eubacterium_J. Next base: position 20,733 of record CANDMV010000071.1, read on the forward strand.
ACGCAGACGTGATGGAAAATATGAACTGGATCTGGTACTGCGCAACAATATTACGACAGAGGAGCATCCACTCGGCGTCTATCATCCTCATGCAAATCTGCACCATATCAAAAAGGAAAATATCGGCCTGATCGAAGTGATGGGTCTTGCAGTACTGCCGGCCAGATTAAAAGAAGAAATGGCACACTTAAAGGAAGCAATTCTAAAAGGAGACCAGATCCGCGGAGACGAAATGCTTGATAAACATGCAGACTGGGTGGACGCATTTAGAGCAAAATACGCAGCAGAAAACAAAGTAATCGATGCGTCTAATATCGATGAAATCGTTCGTTATGAGATCGGACTTGTATTTATGGAAGTATTAAAGGATGCAGGTGTATACAAATGTACCGAGCAGGGCAGAGAAGCATTCTTACGATTTGTAGATGCAGTCAATCAATAAAACAAAAAATATCATTTCTTAAGGCAGCAGTTTTGATCTGCTGCCTTTTGCTGTATAGGTATGCTGCGGGACCATGCAGATTACCCCCGGACTGTCAGAAAGCTCCTTTTCCAAATGTTCGGACCACATCATCTTGTATGATTTATCACTTCGAAGCGCTAAAATGGATAGACTTTTTGTGATTACTATGGTAAACTCTTCTTTGAGTATTGAAGCCCCTGTTTTCGTGGACTTCAATTATTGATAAAACGGGCCGTATAGAAGAAACAATATTTATGAAGGAGAAATGAAGCAGTAATATTAGGAAAGAGGAATGTGAAAATGAAATTATGGGAAAATAATGTAAGGAAGGTTGTTCCGTATGTTCCTGGGGAACAGCCGAATGAACAGCATATGATCAAGCTGAACACAAACGAGAATCCATACCCGCCAGCTCCAGGGGTTATGGAGAGTTTGTATACATTTGATACGGATACACTCAGGCTGTACCCAGATCCGTCAGCAAAGATGCTGATCGATGCATTAGCCAAGCGGTATAAGGTTGATCCACAGCAGATTTTTGTGGGAGTAGGTTCTGATGATGTGCTTGCGATGGCTTTTTTAACATTTTTTAACTCATCAAAGCCCATTCTGTTTCCGGATATTACATATTCTTTTTATGATGTATGGGCAGAGATGCTGCGCATTCCATATAAGACGATTCCGCTCGATGAAAACCTTCGGATTCGAAAGGAAGATTATTATGAGGAAAATGGTGGTGTGATATTTCCGAATCCAAATGCGCCGACCGGAGAGCTGGAAAGTCTTGATGAGATCGAAGACATTTTGTGCCATAATCAGGATGTTATTGTGATGATTGATGAGGCATATATTGATTTCGGCGGTGAATCCGCACTGCCGCTGCTGGATAAATATGAGAACCTGCTTATTATACAGACATTTTCAAAATCCCGCTCACTGGCTGGGCTTCGTATCGGGTATGCTTTTGGGAGCAGAGAGCTGATACAGTATTTGAATGATGTAAAATTTTCATTTAATTCTTATACGATGAATCAGCTTACGCTGTCTCTTG
>CANDMV010000072.1 GCA_947385875.1 uncultured Eubacterium sp.
AGCTGCTGCCCTCTGCCGTCTTTTTCAGATCCCGCACACCATTAAGCCTGCCAAGCTCTGCCTCACCTTGAATACTCACCCGTTTGGCATTAGTTTTTGCAAGCATTTCAACACTGTCACAGGCAATGATTTTTCCTTCCCGAATAATGGCTGCACGGGTACAGTTATGCTGAATCTCTGAAAGAATATGGCTGGACAAAAATATAGTCGTTCCTGCTGCATTTCTTTCACGAAGGATTTCAAAAAACTCTCTCTGCATCAGCGGATCAAGGCCACTGGTCGGTTCGTCTAGAATCAGCAGCTTCGGTTCGTGCAAAAGAGCGCAGACAATCGCTGCTTTCTTTCGGTTTCCAAAAGATAACTGCTCCACTTTACGGGAAGTATCCAGCTGCAGACGATCGCACAGACGGCCCGCCGTCTCCCTGCAGTCTTTCCTGCGCAGATCAGCAGACAGCTTCAGCACATCCCGCACCCGCATACCGGGATAGAACACGGCCTCTGACGGCAGATAACCGACCTGAGAGAGTATTTTCTCCTTATCTGTTGCAATATCAAGACCTAATACCTGCGCTTCTCCGCTGGTCGGATAAATCAGCCCCAGCAGTGTACGGATCGTCGTAGATTTTCCTGCGCCATTCGGGCCGATAAATCCAAAAAACTCACCGCTTGTTACTGCAAGGCTGATCTGCTCGATTCCACGGGCTTTCCCATAATATTTTGTAAGATGATTTATCTTTATCGCATCCATAATTTTACTCCTTATGTCCTATATTATTACTCTGAATTCTATCTTCTTTTTATATTTATCTCATACTTTTTGCTCTTTATGTCTTTATTTGCTTTCACTGCATGCTCTTCGCTTTTTGTATTTACCTCATACTTTTTTTCTCTTTATTCTGCTATTTGCTTCCACATGAATTCTTTTTTCTTTTATTTCCTCATACTTTTTTACTCTCTATGCTGCTATTTACTTTCATCGAAAGCTCCTTTTCTGTTCTTTATGCCGCTATTTGCTTCCATTGAATTCTTTACTCCTTACGCTGATAGATGCTTTTCCAAAATTTAATTAACTTTTTAAAATCCTCCGCCATCTGGTCAATGTCCACATCTCCCCGCTGCACCATCTCCCAGAGGTAGCCTTCTGATGCCCAGTACATCTCACGGTACATCATCGGAATATCCAGCCCCGGAATGAAATACTTCGGATCAAAATTAATTCGTGCCTTATCTGCTTTGAAATTAAAGTATTTGTGATAACTCTCCTGAACCGCAGCACTGATTTCCATGTCCTTTTCATAAAATGCCTTGATTGTAAAACTGGCCATCTCTGGATACTTGTGTATGATCTCCATCTTGGCTCTCATGCCGCGCTCCATGCTGTCAAACAGATTCTCCTGACTGTAACAGTTATATTGAGTCATCCATTCAATGGTAATTTCCGCACATTTGTCCCATAAAAACATATACAATTCTTTCTTGTTATGAAAATAGTAAAACAACAGCGATTTACTGATGCCGGCAGCTTCTGCGATTTCGCTCATAGGACTGTTTTTATAGGAATTCTGTGAAAACACCCTGTAGCCTGCATTTATAATGGCCCGCTGTTTTTCTATCGGAAGAGAATAAAATTTTTCGTTCATCATGATACCTCCGTGTTACTGTTCAGCTCCCATATCATTAACTTAGTGACCTCACGAACGATTCTGTGTCTGGATGGAACACTAGAGCGTGTTTGAAAAATCATTCCCGCGATCTGCACTCTCCGCCTTGCGGATCATTCATACCGAATCTCATCAGAGCAGCCCGCGCCGGCAGGCATCCTTCTGTGATTAACCGCTCCGGTCAAATATATGATATAACCATTGACCGATTTTGAGAAGACTCTTTCGATAAAATAATTTGTTCGTTACACCCGATTTGAAATAAAAAAGCTGCCGCACTAAGAAGAATACAACAAAATATGGCAGCTCCATCCATCTTCTGATGTCTGCTATATTTAGTATGTATTTTACTTAGTGCAGCAGCACTTTTTATTTCGTAATAAAATTACGGACTATTTCTGTTTATTCCTGAATAAACGCGATCGATTCTTCGCTTGCGCCGATTTTTAACGCAGCGATATATCCGGTTCTGGTACACTGGTCTACTTTTCCCGGCTTAATCGCATCGCCGATCAGATACACCTGTGCATCCCCGGCAGCCTCTTTCAATGCAGAGCAATCCACACTTCTCATTCCAAGCGCATAAAGGACAGTATCTGCCCTCCAGCTCCTATACGCCGTCTGCATTTTCAATTCTGACGCTGTGGTCTGTGATCTCCAGACATTTGGCCTTTGGAAGCATGGTCATACCGGCTGATCCGTCTTTTCTACCAGCGTTACTTTATGTCCGCGCTCTGAGGCTGTGATCGCTGCCTGAATGCCCGCGATGCCCCCGCCAATTACCAGTACCTTCTGCGTGCCCTTTTCCGCCGGCGGAAGCTGTTCCGCATCAAATGGAAGGTGCGCCATAGGATTTATCAGGCATTGGAATATCCATCCTTCCATACCGGAGCAGGGAATATATGAAAAATAACCCGGCATACACTCTGTTAGATGCCTCTCAGCTGACCGTCAATCTGTCTCTTGCCTGGAAAAAGGATACCGATAATCCTGCCGTAGAATTATTTTTAGAAACATTCCATCATTACATGCAGGAACGTTCAGATCTATTTCGCTGACGCGGGAGCAGACAGCTCCCGCGTCAGCAATTTGATATAGACGTATTATTACTTTTGAATAATTAAGAATAAAATGTATTAAACTCTCAATCCTTGCCGCTTCCTGTTACTGCCTTGCGGATTAAATCTACCGGAATCATTGTCGCGCCTAATATCACAACCGTAATCCATCCCGTAATGCCAAACGGCACACAGCTGAACATATTTCCAATCCAGGTAAATACCTCCAACGGAATCAGCGCCGCGTTTACAATCAGCGCCTGAACTAAAATAATTGCGAAAAATACCTTCAAAAATCCAGTATTTTCATTCATTCCCTTAAATATCTCGTATGCATCATCCCTGACATTAAATCCGTTAAACAGTGCGCTTACAATAAACAATACAAAATACCCCGTCAGATGCTGCGCTTCATTATCAAACAGGCCGATAAAAAACGGATGCTTCAAATACACAAAACTAATCAGCGTCAGCCATGCACCCATGACCCCGATTTGTGCCATCATCTTTTTGCTGACAATACTCTCGTCTCTTCTTCGAGGCTTTTCTGTCATATATTTCTCCAGAGCCGGCTCATTGCCGAGCATAATCGCGCCGAGACTGTCCATAACCAGATTTACAAACAGCAGATGTGTTACCTTCAGCGGCTCTTCTACACCAAAGAATGGCGCGATCGCGCTTACTACAACTGCTGCCACATTGATGACCAGCTGGAATTTACAGAATTTTAATATATTATGATAGATCGTCCTTCCATACCAGATCGCATCCTTGATGGATTTGAAATTGTCATCCAAAATAACGATCTTACCTGCTTCTTTCGCTGCTTCTGTACCGCTGCCCATAGCAAATCCGACATCCGCACGCTTCAAGGCAGGTGAATCGTTGACTCCGTCGCCTGTCATACCGACCACGAGGTTCATTTCCTGACACAGGCGCACCATTCTGGATTTATCCGTAGGCAGCGCGCGGGCAATCACACGGATGTCCGGTATGATCTTTTTCACTTCATCATCTGACATCTCATTCAGCTGTGCGGATGAGATCGCCTTATCCTTGTCTGTCGTAAGCAGCCCTGCATCCTTTGCGATTGCTACTGCAGTCTCCAGACGGTCGCCGGTAATCATTACTACCTGAATGCCTGCATCGCGCACCTGTCGGATTGCGTCCCTGGCTTCCGGCCTTACGTCGTCGCGGATGCCTACCAGACCTATAATTACAATATCATCATTAATCGTATTTTCTGCCAGAGCTTTTTCGGAATAGCCGAATGCTAAAATACGCATCGCCTTGGCAGCCAGCTCATCGATTTTTTTATTCAGAGCTGCTTTATCTATATCCCGTAAATTACCGTCTGCATCCAGATATTTTACAGCAGATGCCAGCAGCTTTTCCGGCGCACCTTTATAGAAGGTCTTGCCCGCCTTATCGATTCTGGCCTGGCTGAACTTATTTGCAGAATTAAATCCCTGACTGGCTGTTACGGCATAATCTGTCCTGGCATTGACCGCGTGAAAAGCCTCTTCTCCCATAAACTTCATCAACGCCTGATCAGTCGCGTTACCGCCGATCACCTTATGAGAGGCATCGAACATCGACTGGGTATTTTTTCCGATCGCAAGATCTACAAGCTCCTTAATCTTTCCATGATCTGACAGCTTTGAAATCTCTATCGAACTGCCGTCTGCCGTAAAGAAATCCACGACTTCGAGCATACCCTTTGTAATCGTGCCTGTCTTATCACTGAACAGGATATTCAGGGAACCTGCCGTCTCAATACCCTCTGCCTTCCTTACCAGCACATTATGATCCAGCATCTTGCTGGTATTCTGCATCAAAACCAGCGAGATCATAAGCGGCAGCCCTTCCGGTACAGCACAGACAATGATAACGATCGCGAGCGAGACAGCTTCTATGACATCCTGAATGACATTCTGAACACCGCTGGCAAAATATGCGGATACTCCTCCGGCTGATACAATAAAATAAGCAAAATATAGGATAGAGATCACAACTGCTCCGATATAGCCGAAGGTTGAGATCTGCTTTGCCAGCTTTGCCAGCTTGACTTTTAACGGGGAATCCGGCTCATCCTCCTGCATTTCCTCAGCCATCCTGCCCATCATCGTCTTTAAGCCTACTTTTCTGACATCTAATACGCCTTCTCCGTCGAATACTACTGCACCGCGGAACAGGGAATGTGCATCGACAAATGTATCGCCTGTAATATCATCCGGCAGCTGAAAGCTTTCCTCTGCTTCTGTCTTTTTACATTCCTCTGCTTCGCCGTTCAATGCAGAATTGTCCACACGCAGAGAACCTGAGACCAGAACGCCGTCCGCCGGGATCTTATCCCCTGACTGAAGCAGAATCTTGTCCCCTGTTACGACGTCATCTACATCTATGACCGTGACTGCACCATTACGATATGCCTTGCACTGGTCTTTTTTTGTACTGTCTTTTAACTCTCTGTATTTTGTATCACTTGCCACGCCCGTCTTTGCCGATACAAACGCTACTACAAGCACTGCCACAATCGTTCCCAGCGGCTCGTAGATCTCAGCATATCCAAAAAAGAACATGGCAATCATCAGCACCGCTATTGCGAGCAGTATTTTTATCATAGGATCTTCAAACGTTTCTTTGAATTCATCCCAAAAAGTAGTCGGCTCAGAATCTGGTATCTGGTTAGAGCCATACTGCTGTCTGGAAGCCGAGACTTCCTGGTCTGTCAGTCCGTTATATTTCATAATGTAATAATTCCTCCAAAGTTCACTTTACGCGGGAAGGAAAAGCTTATGCTTCTACATCCCGCGTTTTTATTTTCTGTTATCTATTTTTGCCAGTTACGGCTATTTTATACCATATACTCCAAAAGAGCGTTTGAAAAGTGCCCTTCTGGTATACATCAGCATTTTACACATACCGATTCGCAAGCTCGCCAAGTCCCGGATCATTCGTACCCTGGCCAATCGCATTGAACTTCCACTCGCCGTTATGCCTATAGATTTCTCCAAAGATCATAGCTGTCATGCCAGAATAATTTTCTGTCAGGCTGTACTTGCACATCTCGCCATTCGTACGCTTATCCACCAGACGGATAAATGCATTCTGAATCATGCCAAAATGCTGCTTACGCTGCATTGCCTGATAAATATTGACTACGATTACCACACGATCATACTCCGCTGGCATGTTAGCCAAATCTACGATAATCTGCTCGTCATCTCCATCGCCTGCGCCTGTCAGATTATCACCCATATGCTGAACTGTCCCTGACTTATGTCCGAGATTTCCAAAATATACAATATCAGACTTATCACGCAGCTTTCCTCCCTGCAGGAGAATAGCCGATGCGTCGCAGTCTATAGGCTTTGGCTTTGGTGCGAAAAAGCCTCCTTTTGTCTGCTGTGCTTCATCCCATCCTAATCCTACAAGCACCTGCGAAAGGCCCGCATTCTCCTTTGACAAACTGACCTTCTGGCCCTTCTGCAAACTGATTGACATATTATGATTCCTCCTTCATAGCAACCTCATGTCGCTGTTGATATACATTTGTGATGCAGCTGCCTCCATGCGATACTGCATCTATTCCATATTAAACGAAAGCAGGCAGCCACAGTATTAGACGATCTGCCATCGAACTATTCCGCGTCAATTCCATAGCTCGCGCAGAGCGCTGCCAGACCGCCCTGATAGCCGCTCCCGATCGCGTTAAATTTCCATTCGCTGCCGTTTTTATATAGTTCTCCAAATACAGCGGCCGTTTCAATCGAAAAATCCTCGCCCAGATCGTAACGCAGCATTTCTTCACCTGTATCTTCATTATAGATACGTATAAAGGCATTATTGATCTGCCCAAAATTCTGACGTCTTTCTTCCGGCTTATAGATCGTTACAGTAAAAGCAATCTTTGTAATCTGCGGAGGTACTTTGGACAATTCTACTTTAATCTGCTCATCGTCTCCATCTCCTGCACCAGTCAGGTTATCTCCCATATGCTGGACGCTGCCTGATGGATGAGTCAGATTTCCGAAAAATATAAAATCCTCCTGACAGGATACTTTACCCGAATCTGTCAATAAAAAGGCAGACGCATCCAGATCAAAATCTCCGCCGGTATCAAACTGGTTCACATCCCATCCTAATCCGACAACTACTCTGGAAAGCCCTGGATTGTCTTTTGTAAGAGACACCTTCTGCCCTTTTTGTAAGCTAACTGGCATTTTTACTCCTCCTAATTATACTTTATTAAATAATACCTTATCAAATGATTCTTCAAATAATACTTTAGATGATTCTTTTATAATACTTTAGTTTCTATTCTCATAATGAATATTTTCATTCTATAGCTTCTATTCCATCTTGTCCATATTGATACTTTTACGATGTGGTTTTCATCCCCATCATGAATACTTTTATGCCATAGCTTCTATTTCATATTAATACTCTCATTATGTGGTTTCCATCTCAATCATGAATACTTTTACGCCATAGCTTCTATTTCATATTAATACTCTCATTATGTGGTTTCTATTCCATAATGTGCGCACAGCGCTGCCAGACCGCCCTGAAAACCGCTGCCGATCGCATTGAACTTCCATTCGCCGCTATGCCTGTATAGCTCTCCGACAACCACCGCCGTTTCAATGGAAAAATCTTCTCCCAAATCATAGCGGATCAGCTCGGTTCCTGTCGCCTCATCTATGATGTGTATAAACGCATTGGACACCTGTCCGAAATTCTGCCTGCGCACCTCCGCATCATAAATTGTAACCGTAAAAGCCACTTTTTCCACATTCGCAGGAATCTTCGTCAAATCTACCTGAATCTGCTCGTCATCTCCTTCTCCTGCCCCCGTCAGATTATCTCCCATATGCTTGATGGCTCCGCTTGTATGCTCCAGATTGCCATAGAAGACAAACTCCTTTTCTGTAGGACATTTGCCATTTGAACCAATCATAAATGCAGCTGCATCCAGATCAAAATCTGCACCGGAATCAAATGCATTGACATCCCATCCTAAACCTACCATAATGTTCTTTAAGCTCGGGTTGCCTTTTGTCAGGTCGACCTTCTGCCCTTTTGCTAAATTAATCGGCATAGCTGTTTCCTCCTTAATACATGATCTGTTATTGCTTGATCTGTTATTTCCATATTCTACCATATCAAAGCATACATGTCACGTTTTATTCAATATTTATCTCAGAAAAAGTATTGCTGAGTACTTTTCCTGCCCAGTGTTATTAACTTAAGCTTTGCACAGAGTGTAAGTTAGGTGTTACAATATGGGTACCCGGACGCCGGGTGAGGGGAACTGTCCGTTTTCCTGTGACTTTTACTGAATGTTAAGAGATTCTAGGCATTCTGCATTTACACTGTGGCACCGTACGGTCGCGGCACCTAGTCCGCCCCGGCGGAACGCCGGAAGCTAAAGGTGCCGCTCCGGCTTCGCCGCCTGTTTTATGAGCAGAATGCCAAGAATCTCTAAACATTCCTCCAACGTCTCAGGAAAACGGACAGTTCCCCTCACCCGGCTGTTTTTCTTAAGCCTTACTATAAACAGCAGCACAGTGTAAGATTGATGCGTTACTGGTACTGGCGAGGAAATGCTGTCCGACTACTTATGGTACGTGCGGATTAGAGCAACACTTCAACAATACAAGAGCTAGAAGCCCATTTGTTAGGAGCTTTTAATATCTTCAATTAAATATAATGATTTGTATTAAAAATAAGGCTTTATTCTATAATATTAAATTAAAAATTGCTTTTATTTCAAGGGCTTTTTATTAAAGTGTTCTAATACAACTTTTATTATTTCCATTTAATTTTACTGCATTTAAGCTATTATATCTCAATTTAATGTAAAATATTATTTATATTCAACACTTTTTCAACAGCGGATGCGTCATGCCGCATGACCCTCCTTTTGTATCTTTCTGCACAGAATAATTCCGGTCAGCAGCAGCACTGGAAAAATAACAGCTGCCAATATTCCCATCTTCAAATCATCCCCTAATAATCCCGATACTATTCCAGCCAGTGTAGGCCCTGCTGAACAGCCTACATCTCCGCCTAAAGCCAGCAATGCAAACATCGCTGTCCCGCCTCCCGGCAGAGCGGCAGATGCCTTGCTAAAAGTCCCCGGCCACATAATCCCGACTGATAATCCACAGACTGCACAGGCAATCAGGCTCAGCTGCGGGATCGGCAGAAAAGAAATTCCCAGATAAGACAATATACATAGGCAGCTGCTATAAATCATAAAGTGGTCTAAATGAATGCGGTCTCCATATTTGCCGTAAAATAATCTGGACGAACCCATCAATATGGCAAATGCCATCGGTCCTGCCAGATCACCTGCTGTCTTTGAAATCCCAAGTCCTTTCTCTGCAAATGTCGATGCCCACTGGCTTACTGCCTGCTCGCTTGCTCCCGCGCAGATCATCATGATAAGCAGAATCCAAAATACTTTCTTCCTAAACAGCTCCTTTAACTCCAGTCCTGACTCACCGTCTTCTATCAGAGGTGCAATAGGCACTCTGGCAAAGGCAAACGCATTTCCTATTGGAATAAGCGCCCAGATTAACGCCAGTATTTTCCAGTTTTCAATGCCGGCTGTATAAAAAAACAATGTTGAAAGAAAAACAACTCCCGCATGTCCCCAGCAGTAAAAAGAGTGAAGCATACTCATCGCTTTTTCCTTATTGTCAGAAGGACATGCCTCCACAACCGGGCTGACCAGAACTTCCAGAAGCCCTCCGCCGATGGCGTAAATCATGACAGCAGTCAGGATTCCGGCAAACGGAGACGTCAGCATTTCCGGCAGAACCGTAAGCAGGATCAATCCTGAAGCCGATAGGACATGTGCTAAAACCATTGAGACGCGATACCCTATTTTATCTACAAATCCAACGGAAAGAAGATCCACCAGCAGCTGTATTCCAAAATTAAAAGTTACCAATAGCGTAATTTGTGAAAGAGGTATATGATAGCTCCTCTGAAAAAATAAAAACAGCAGCGGTGTAAAGTTGTTTACGACCGCCTGAACGATATATCCCACAAAACATGCTGTAATCGTTTTATTATATTTGTCTTTCATTTTAGCCTCCCTGTAAATCCGATGATATGTACCATTCACATTTTGTCTGAAACGCTATGCCGTGAACAGCACCAGCCCTTCGCCAATGGCGAACTTCTAATGGACCTGATACCGTTGCTTTTCGCATCACAGCCGCAACCAGCTGTATCGATTATATCCCAAATATTATCCTAAGTCACTGCACATAATCGCATATTTATGGTACAATATCTCAAATCCTATTTTTTTACGAATGGAGAGGCCCAATGGACGCTTTTAAGATTACTACAGATGAAACGCTGCGGGAAACTGTCCGGCATGGCGACAGCAGCTATCCTTTTGCATATTATCAGGAGAATATCTGGCAGTTTGACTTCCACCGGATTGAATGGCACTGGCATCATGAACTGGAGTTTCTATATGTTGCCAGCGGCACCGCACTCTGCCTTATCGAGACAAATAAAATAGAACTGCATGAAGGCTGCGGCATATTTGTCAACAGCGGTATTTTACACCGTTATGAGGCGCAGTGCAGTACATATACCCCAAATATTGTTTTTTCGCCAGACCTGTTAGCGCATGAAAAAAGTCTTATTTATGAAAAATATATTCGTCCCATCATAAACTCATCTGTCACATACCAGATTTTTCATCCGAATACAGCATGGCAGAATGACGTTCTGCAGATTCTGCTGCAAATATTTACGCTTCAGGAAACAAGTGAAAACAACGAATTATGCACGATGCAGCTTCTTTTTCAAATTTGGGATCTATTGATCAAACACTTAGACCTGGCTTCCAGCTCAAAAAAACTTCACCAACTGAATCACAGGCAGGCAAGACTACAGACTATGATGCAGTATATCCATGACTATTATATGAAAGACATTACACTTGAGATGATTGCCTCCTCTGCATCCATCAGCAAAAGCGGCGCACTGAATATATTTCAGTCGGGTATTCATCTTTCCCCGGTGGCATATCTTATCCAGTATCGGCTGGCGCAGGCTGCCGAGCTGCTGGGCACTACTCAAAAATCGATTTCTTCCATTGCAGAGGAAACAGGATTTACAAGCTCAGGGTATTTTTGCCGTAAGTTCAGACAGCATTATCACATGAGCCCTAATGAATACAGACAGCGCAAAATAATGTGACTGCCGCGCTGCTTATACCCGTTACATATTCTAACGCTATCACTTTATACTGACCAAAGCCCTGCAAGCTGCTCCACTTCCGCAGCACTAAGACTTAAGTCCTCTGCTATTTCTTGAACTGTCAGTTTTCCCATTTACATCAGGATGCTACATTTCAAGCATAATTTGCGAAAATTTATTCTACATTTTTAATGACACATTTCTGCATTTATGATAGAATAATAAATTAGAGAATTAAAAATACATCTGAAACTTCAGGGGAGATTTTCGTGAAAAAACATACTACAAACCATGAACTAATTGAATGCATTTTAACTCTGCTAGACATCCCTGAAAGCAACAGCATGGAAACAAGTCAAATGACGAGCATCGAAAATATGCCTGCGGGCTTATCTGCATCTTCAGGGACTGCAGACATGCACTCAGACATGTCTGAATTATTGACTATACAAAATCACCTGGCTGCACAGTCTATGCTTCGATTTATGGATGAAATGCCGGGCGGATTTTTGATTTATCATGCGGATGAGGATGAAAATATCATCTATGCAAACAAAGCTCTCCTGCGCATCTCGAACTGCGATACTTTTGACGAATTTCGAGAGCTTACCAATAACTCTTTCAAGGGATTTGTTTATTATGAAGATGTAGACGAAGTGGAGGAAAGCATCAAAGAGCAGATCGCAAACAGCCAGTATGATTTAGACTATGTAGAATACCGTATTTTACAGCGCGGGGGTGAAATACGCTGGATAGAAGATTACGGGCATTTTGTTCATAGTGACGCGATGGGTGATCTATTTTACGTATTTATCGGAGATGCCACAGAAAAAAACTGCTGCGTGACAAACAACATGCCGACCTGATCAAGCAGCAGCTTGAGAAAGAACAGCAGCTTCAGGATTTGATCAACAAATACGATCAGGAACGCGCCATTATCAATCAGGAATACCTTCGTCGGCTAGAGGTCATTCAGGGTCTTAGTATCAACTATGAATCCATTCTATATGTAGATCTTGACGTAGATAAGATTCTTCCTTACCGCCTGAGCCAGCGTACTGAAGTCGAGTTCGATAAAAAATACCAAAGACTCAGCTATCGATGGTATTATAAGGACTACATTCGTACATGGGTTCACCCGGAAGACCGCAAAATCGTTGCTGAAGCAACGAAACCGGCTGCTATCCGCAAAAAGCTGCAGGAAAGCAAAACTTTTTACATAAATTATCGTGTTCTTTTCCATACAGCTATACAATATCTGCAGCTGCGCATTGTCAATGTCAGCAAAACAGATCAGATTTCGCAGGTTGTCATGGGATACCGCAGGGTAGACGAAGAAGTACGACGTGAGATGGAACAAAAGCAGATGCTTGAACATGCATTAAATGACGCAAATCTAGCTATTGTAGCCAGAAACAGCTTTCTATCCAATATGTCCCATGATATGCGTACGCCATTAAATGCCATTTTTGGCTACACTGCACTCGCGCGAACTCATCTGGATGACACACAGGCTATGGCACAGTATCTGGATAAAATTAATTCATCCGGTGCACAGCTGCTCGATCTGATCGATAAAGTATTGGAAATCGCATGGACTATTTCTGACGATATACGCATCAATGAATCTGCTTGTAACCTATGGGATCTGATTCAGGATGTACAGACCGCTCTCTTCCCTCTGGCTTCTGAAAAAAACATCACGCTGACTGTGGATGCTGACGGGCTGACACACAGCGATGTTCTCAGCGATCCAGATAAATTAAAACAAATTATAACTTATCTGGCAAACAACGCAGTCAAATATACACCAGATGGCGGACACATAGATCTCAGCGTGATGGAATTGGAAAATATGCCCAATGATTATGTGATCTATCAGTTCGCTGTAGAAGATAACGGCATTGGTATCAGCCCGGAATTCTTAGAGCGTATTTTTGAACCGTTTGAGCGCGAAAAAAACACTACCTACAGCGGCATACACGGCACTGGTCTGGGACTTACAATAGCCAAACAGATCACTGAGGTAATGGGCGGCAGAATAGAAGCACAGAGCAGAGTCGGCGCAGGAAGCCGCTTTACTGTTACTCTGCGGCTAAAAAAATTAAGCCATGCCTCATCGCCTGCCATCAAGATCGAAGACGCCTTAGAACATCTGATGGATAAAAAGATTCTTCTGGTGGAAGACAACGAGATTAACCTGGAAATTGAGACAGCCATCTTGGAAGGGCTGGGACTCTGCATCGACACGGCTACTGACGGCAGCATTGCTGTAGAAAAAATGCAGAATGCGAAGCCTGGAGATTATGCCCTGATCCTGATGGATGTCCAGATGCCTGTCATGAACGGCCGCCAGGCTACCAAGGCAATCCGAAAATTAAAAGATAAGGTACTTTCTCACATCCCGATTATAGCACTGTCTGCGGATGCGTTTGAAAGCGACAAGCGTAAATCTATAGAAAGCGGCATGGATGCACATCTGCCGAAACCGATCGATGTCCCGGTACTGCTTGATACGATCGCAAAGACACTGCATACACATGCAGCATTATATGGAAAGAAAAACCATTAGAGCATGTATGGAAATCACTTTCTATTAAGATACAATGTCCCGTTTCCTGCTTTGATCTGCGTGTTTGAAAAATGCTTTCCGTAAGATGTACCCACAAGGCATGATATGCTTTACACTTTGTAAAGAATTTATCCCCAATTTATGAGACGCTGAACCTCATAAATTGGGGATATTCTTCATGTCAATTCTTACGTACTTTACAGTAAATGCAAAGCTGACAGCATAAATTCCAGCATCTCTTCTGAAAACAGTTTTTTTCCTTTCATGCAATGAATATGGCTGCCGCTCATAGGCATAACTGCTTCATAATCTGCCGGCGCCGCAGCAATGTCAGCCTGTCCAAGCATCGGCAGGTCAAAGATACTGTCTCCTGCAGCCAGTGTTTTCTCTGCCCCGATATAATCCCGAAATCGAACAAGCGCATTCCCTTTATTGAGACTTTTCGGAACAACATATACCTTCTGCCCATTTGAAAAAACATCGATCAATCGAGCATCCAGCGTTTCTCTCAGACTGCATACAGCCAGCTCCGGATATCGGCATTTGGTAAATACAAACATCTCCTCTATCCAGCGAATCTCAAAAATCCGGTTTTCATCACTCTCCAGATCTGTAATGGCTCTGCGCATCTCCTCTCTGCTGCTTTCTGCCAGATGTCTGGACTGCTGATACCATGCATCAACACTTTTTCCATTATGAAGCAGCACTCCTCCATTACAAGTCAGGGCATATTCGACTGCTCCTGCCTGAAGATCAATCCGTCCATACTGCTCATTTGTCCGTGTTGTTGCAGGAACGATCAGAGCATGTTTTTTTAATTCCAGCAAAAGTTCATGTGTCCTTTTAGTAATAAATGAAATTTCCCGTCCCTGATAAATCTCTACGTTGAGCCAGTCCTTGCTTTTCACCGGCATCGGTTCCTGCTGCGCAGATTCCTGCTTCCAGCTCAGTCTGCGATCAATTCTGGCATCTGGAAGGTTCTTACTGCTTTCATAAGGCATGACTGTTTTATAAGAATAGATCAGCGTATTATCCAAATCCATAAAAAACACAATCATCGCAGCTTCCATGTCCTTTCTTTTCTATATATTACATATGACTCTATGGCAAACACTGCAAAAATTCAGTTCCAAATCCTTTCCATACAATCAGATGCCACTGTATGACTCACTTTACATAAAACCCATTCTATGCCTTCACGTTCAGATGCACGATGTATGGCTCACTTTACATAAAACCCATTCTATGCCTTCACGTTCAGATGCAAACTGTATGACTTTCTTTACATAAAACCCATTCTATGCACTCACGTTCAGATGCAAACTGTATGACTTTCTTTACATAAAACCCATTCTATACACTCGCGATCCATTGATACATAAACTGGCGCTTTATAATTTTAATGGGGCAGAATCATACCCCATAGACAGACCGTCGGCAGTGACAGAAGCGTTGAAAAAATCACCATCTTGGTAGCAAACTCCGGTTCCATCTCATATTTTTCCGCCAGTATGCTGGTCGTTGCGCCTGCCGGCATAGCAGCCAGCAATACGCTGATTCCAAAAACAGTCTTGCTGATCGGCAGGAAATAACAGGCCAGATAGACGATTCCAGGAATAATCACAAGGCGATGCAGCGTATAGAGTGCAATCGTGCGGTTCCAGAATTCCTTTATATTAATTTCTTCCAGTATCATTCCAATTACCATCATGGACATTGCTGTATTACAATTTCCAAGCGCTGCCACAGTGCTTGTCAGAGCTGAAGGCAGCTCTGCTTCTGCCAGCATTAGAATGATTCCTAAAATACAGGCAAGAATGCAGGGATGCGTGACTACCTTTTTCAACGTCTGCTTAAAATCCTTCGTGCTTGAGAAAATGGCAAGCCCAAAAGACCACATCATAATCCGCTGCGGAATGAGATATATGCTCGCAAGAATCAGCCCCTGAGCTCCATATACCCCTTCCGCAATAGGATTCCCTAAAAATCCCGCGTTTGAGCAGATCGTACCATATTCCAGACATTTTCTCTTTCCTTCCGCCTCTCTGCGAAACGCCGCCTTCCCATAGACTACGCAGAATGCCTGAATCACTAGAGAAATGAAAAATATCCCCATATAAGAGGAAAGTACTCCCCGTGAAGTCCCTGACATAAAAGCTTTGATGATATTGCAGGGAAGTATCACATAAATGACCATGTCTGTAATATTTTTCTGCCCCTGCCGGCCGATCATACGGCTTCTGTTTAGTCCAAAGCCGACTGCTACAAGCAAAAATATTGTAATTTGTAATGATAACAGCTCTTTCATGACCTTCCCGTTTTCTCAGGCATATGATACATCTGATTAAATTCCTGCTTAATCTGCTCAAGCCTTGCCTGATCCTCAATACGCTGCTTTCTGGCATTGTCCTGAATCTGTCTGGTCTCTTCGATGCCGTTTACAATCGTCTTCCATGTCGTCTCCAGAGTCTCTATTTTAATCGAACTGCCGGAAGCCAGCTGAGCTGTCAGCTTCGACTGCTCTACCGTATTGCGGGCATTTTTGATAAGCATCTCATTCGTCTTTTCATCCAGAGCCGACATCGCATCTGCCTGAATGCGCTGTCTTTTTAACATGATTGCCTGTGCCAGAGCCTGTTTGAAAACAGGAAGAGTAATGATAAATGCTGAATTAATTTTTCTGACAAGATTCATATTGCTGAATTCCATTGTCTTAATCATCGGAATCGACTGCATGGCTACGCTTTCTGCCGTCCTAAGATCCTGTGTCCTCTGCTCCAGCATCATCAGAGCCTGATTCAGCGTCGTCAGCTCAAACTGTATCGAAGTATCACCCGTGGCTGCCAGGTCTGCCTCTCTTTGCGCGATATAATCCCGGATCTCCTGGCATCCCTGTTCGCCTGCTAAAATGTAGCGCACCAGCTCATGATAATAATTTACATTTGCTTCAAACATCTGGTTCAAATTACGGTTTGACTGCTTAATCTCTGATTCATACTGCTTGAGCTGGACATAGATCTTATCCACTTCATCACCCATCGTATGGTATTTGTCCAGTATTTTGTCCAGCTGCTTTCTCAGATTTCCAAACAGCTTCTTAAAACCGCTTGGATTTTCCTTGATCTCGTCTATGTCAAATTTATCCATAATCTTTGCCAACGTCGTAAGCATCTGGCTGGAATCATCGATCTTCGACATGCTCATATTATTTAAGACTACATCCGATGCTTTCGAGATTTCCTCGGCCACCTCTGCCCCAAACGAAACAATTGTTTCCAGATTATAGACTTCGATCGTGCTGACCAGCTCATCTACCTGCGGCGAATTCACCAGCTGCGTATTCAGCTGCTCCCTGTCTGCGACAATGTCATATTTTTCCACTACCTCTATTTCGTTTTTTTCCTGCGCAGTCTGCTGCATTGCTGCCGGCGCTGCTGTTCTGCTAAAATCAAGTCCCATCTGCTTATCTTCCTCTCTTAAAAAATTTAATTCCCGTCACCTATTATCGTCTTTTAAATATTCTATCCCGCCATCTTTGCCTCGTGCCGCCTGAAAATCCCTCCAGATTGGGCACCCGGAGATCATAGACATATTCGCCGATCTGATGCTCATCCATGATTTTCCGGTTAAAATACTTCTCTACGTTCTGATACCCAGTCGGCACAAAAAATACCACATCAAAGCCTGCCAGATTCAAAAAAGCCATCAGAATGGTATCTTCCAGTGAAATCATTTCTTCTGTGGTATGAATATACACGCACTTTGGATTCTTCTTCGTAAAATCAAACTTCTGAATCAGCCTGACCAGTTCTTTCGGCAGATTCAGCACTGCTGCCACAATCGCGTATTCTGTACCATTTTCAAAGGTTCCCCGAATCAGCTTCTGATCAATCAGCGCCTGAAGCTTATCCAGTATATAATCCTGCATTTCTTCCCTCAAAAACCCATAAGGATAACTTGGATGACTCTTAATCTTTGCTTTCATCAGCCTGCCGTTCTTTAAAAACTCCGGCGCATATGCTTTCATCGGGTTAGCCGACGCAGGCTCTATCAACGGCGCTTTCTTTATCACAAATGTATCCTCATTCACCAGCTCTCTCACCGAACGCCAATAGCCGGATACATCCGCATCCTTCACACCGGATACTTTCGCAAAGATCACTGGAATATTGACCACATCACCCATCGTGCCAAAATTCGGTCTGTATTTCACCTCTTCATTCCAGAGTATCTTAATTTCCTCATACATCGTCTGAAGAATCAGCGCATTTGCCTTTTCATACTGGTTGCTGCGGTAGATACCACTGTCCCGATACATCAGATCGTCCAATTCCCGCTCCGCATGATAGGCTGCCGTACCGATATGGACATCCGCATTTTCCTGCGGGAATGTACGCATGGCCAGCGATTCTGAATAATGAATCTCATACAAAGTGCTGTCTGTCAAGCAGCATTTCTGCTCCAGATTCGGACAGAGAATCAAGACATCCACCGGCATCCGTGCCAACATCCTTAAAAACAGTGCCTCATTTTCATCCCTGCATCCGCCCATATAGATAAAGCAGCCCGTCTCCGGCTCTTTCCATCCCGAAAAAAGCCCCTCCTGATACCGCCTCAGCCAGCTGAGCAGATAGACAGCCTTATTCGTAAGCTTGTTCAGGCTGCTTCCGGCTTTCTTAGATTCTGCCAAAATCACATCCACAAATGCTTTCACCATCATACGCTGCAGTTCAATGCTCGCTGTATACTTGATATTGGACTGCAGATCCAATACCAGCTGATCCAGCTTCGCATAGCTGCTGCGGTGAATGGCTGCGATCTCATCCATCGACGGCCTTTCGATACGCTCGTTGACAATCACAAGCCTGCGGCCAGTGTTTTTCAGCTTTAAATGGAACTGGTACAGTTCATTTGCATAGGTCAGCTTATCCAAGACCCCGTTTATTCTTATAAAAGAATTATAAAAAAATCTGGAATCACTGCCGCGCGCCGAGCTGCTTTTTAAAAATTCAGACAAGATCTTCATGTCCGTACCTGTTTCATCCGGCGACTCCTGCATCGGGTTCTGAATGCCGCGAGACAAGCCTGCTCTTGTTCCATCCGGCGACTCCTGCATCGGATAGAAAACGCCATGAGATAATCCTGTGCCCATCGTGCCTGTCTCTCCCGACCCCGGCGCTGTCTGCACTCCCGTGCCGCCAGTTCCTATCCATGCATTGGTGCAGCTAACCCTGCTAGGCATTCTGCCATAGAGCCTTGCCTGATTCATTTCCTCCTGAATCTGCTCTCTGACCTGCTTTAAGCTGAAGGAATCAGGAAATGGCTGTAATCCAGCCGGTCTGAATTCATCGGATAGCGCAGACAAGGCATCCAGCTTCCGGTAAGCCTCATCCCCCTGAACCTGAAGCAGTACTACATCACAGCCCGCATTTGATAAAATAGAAATCAGCATCAGCTCATAATTCGTAATGCTTCCCTCATACAAAATCTTTGGAATCGTCTCCCCGCCCAGCTGATTGACAATACGTTCAAATTTATAATAAAGCCAGCACATAAATTTAATATAGGCGTTTTTTAACATGTGCTCTGTCTTTCCCGCTCCGTGCATCGAAGACAATGAATCATAGATCGAATCCGCTACATTTTTTCTCTGGCAGTCATTCATGCGGGGCAGCCATTTTTTTAAGCTAGCATTGATGAACCCCGCATCCAGCTGAAAATCCATCCCCATGATCTCCTGATAATAAGACAGATTTTTCTCATCCGGGTTTGGCAGCTTACCTTCGATAATGACACCGGCTTTTCTCGCCTGTTCATAATAAGAACGGATAAATCTGCCGATTTCTTCCGTATAACCGTTTATCCGATAAAAGTAAACAAGATCGCCTCTCCTCTCGCTTTTTGTCTTGAAAAAATCATCCAGATTCTGTATTTTAGTATGCAAAAACATGACATCCACTCACATTCCTTTTTCCATGATGATTGAAAAAATGGTTACTACTCACGGCCCAGGGGGACGCTCATAGTAACGATTCGGGGCAATATTGAAAGTTTGCTTCGCAAAATCACCCCTCACTCCTGAATCATGTTCTCACGGAACGCGCAGCTAGTGCGCGTTCCTGACCCATGAATAATAACAAAAAATTCTCTTGTTTTTCAATATTATTTGTTGATTAAAAATATGCAGGGAATCCGGCTCCTCGCCAAAGGCGAAGGTTCTATGATTGGGTTCCATTACGGTGAAGCCAAAATTCTTATCACTGAAAACCGCTGATAAACATACCTATGCTCTCGTATCCTACTGCCAGATTGATATTCTGCCCGCCGTCAAAGCCTGCCGTACTGATGCCGATCACTTCCCCCGCCATATTTAAAACCGCCCCTCCAGAGCTGCCACGTGAGATCGGTGCCGTAAACTGGATCATATGTACGCCGTCCACAATACGGAAGCCGGATATGATGCCGTTTGAAACAGAATTAAACAGCCCAAGCGGACTGCCGATCGCAACTACCGCCTGTCCCCGTACCAGCTTTTTCGCCCCTTTATAAACAGGAAGCGGCTCCAGTCTGCGCGAAATACGCATCAATGCCAGATCTAAATCAGAATGGTACTTGATTAATTCATCTGTCTGGTATACCTGATCGTCATTTTCGATACGGATCGAGTAATAAGAACCTCCTCTTGCCACATGTTCATTCGTCAGTATGTATCCATTTCTGCCTACCATAATACCGGAGCCTGTAGATATCACTTCACCGTAATGATCGTGAACCGCGATTAAGACAATCGACGACGCAAGCGTTGCCAGTTCTTCAAAGCTTTTTTCCTGCGCAGCAGCTCTTAGCGGCCCAACGGCTGACGGACTGCTTGTTCCCGGCTGTATCCCGGACGGACTGCTTATTCCCGGCTGCATTCCAGACGGGCTGCTTGTTCCCGGCTGCATTCCAGACGGGCTACGCCGGCTGCGTTCGGGAATTTTTACAACGATTCTTTGATCCGTATGGCTATTTCGTCCATTTGCAGCACTGCCTGTGGCTGTCATTTGTTCACTGCCTATAGCACTGCCTGCTTTTGCATGGACATTTCGCTCAGTTGTCTGACCTCTGCTTGATCCTGCATAGACATTTTCACCAGCCATCTGACTTTTGCTTGATTCTGCATAGACATTTTCACCAGTTTTTTGATGTCCAGCCTCCGCTTGCGCAGTGCTATGTCCTGCATATATTCTTTCTGTATTACGGCCTGAATCCGGCCTTCCTGAATTTACAGAATTACAGCCTGAATCTGGCCTTCCTGAATTTACAGAATTACAGCCTGAATCCGGCCTTCCTGAATTTACGTAATCTGCACCCGGCACCCGGCTCTGATATTCTGGAATTTTTTCCATGCTGAATGCTCCCAGACGAATCTCTTTTGACAATTTCTTCATTTTTTCATCTGACAGATCTTCTCTGCTTTGGATCAACAGCACATCACAGCCTAGCAGAGTCAATAAATAGCAGAATAAGTATTCCTGCTCTTTTACCACATTCTCTAATACGATTTTGATACAGCTGCGCTCATCCCAACGGCTCATACCGCCGCATACAAAATCAAACCAATATAACAATTTCACTATAAAATTTCTGCGAATGGAACCTGTGACAGATGCCTTAACTGTCTGATATTTTTCCAGCGCCTTGCTGCACGCATCGGCAAGCCGGCATGTCAGCTTCTCATCGATGCAGCTTACCTTAGTCCGAACGCCATCCTGCTTTCCAGCTTCCCACTGCTCATAACAGGCGGTATAAGCATCTGCATCGGCAGCAGAGAGTCTCGGCAGACAGGAAAGCCTTTTGTAAAACAGCCTGCCGCTTTGCATTTCTGATGCCATATTTTCATCCATGCTGCGGATTTCTTGGATAAGGCCCGGACGAAAGCCTAGCATTCGTATAAAATATACATCTCTGCAGTTTTGACGGTATCCGCCTCTGATACTCGCAAAAGCGGATGGGGAATTAACTTCCATTATATTATATCTGTATTTTATTAATTCTTTCATGAAATTATCACCGTGTATATATGAATGAAAAATAAAGACTTTTTTCTTCTATCATATATTATCACAGATCCGCATTTTTATCTACCATAAAATCTCTCTATATCATACTGTATGTAACAGTTGTTACTTTTCACACCCAACCAGAAAGCGGCTGTGCTGCAAAAAGTAACAACATCCGGCCCATTGAAAGTTCGCCCTTGGCGAAGGGCCGGATGCATGGCAAGCCGCATTCTTTGGCCCTGACCAGACAGCGGGTGTCTGGTCAGGGTGTGAAACAATTTCATTAACTTAAGATTTTGCAACCATTCAGACAGGGTGTTACATATTGGCCAGCCGGACGCCGGGTGAGGGGAGTTGTCCCGTCTTCCTTTGACTTTTCCAGAATGCCAAGAATCCCTAAGCATTCTGTTTTTACACTGTGGCACCGTACGGTCGCGGCACCCAGTCCGCCCCGGCCTAAGGCCGGAAGCT
>CANDMV010000073.1 GCA_947385875.1 uncultured Eubacterium sp.
AACTCAAAAAAGCAGCATAATCTTTCGACTTTTTTTGTCCAAAGTATTGACATAAGTCCAGTTTCCGCTTATGGTGGTAATGTAGCTGGCGGTGCAATTGGTGTTCTATTTACTGAAAAGGTTGCTGTTGACGCAACGGTATTCGTTATGGGAAGGTGGCAAATATGAATCAGATTTCACTTAAAACTGTGGCAAGGTTATCAGCCATATTGTTCATTTTAGGTTTGCTGTTTTTTATTATAGGTTGCTGCATTGGAAATGAAGTGGGCTTGATAGTATTAGCTGTAGGTTTGCTGATATGGGTCGGAATTATAATTATTATAGCACTTTTCAGCAGATGTCCTTATTGCGGAGGATTTCTTAAGGTGGGATATCATAATCATTACTGTCCGCATTGCGGAAATTATGTGAATCAAAGCGATTATGAAAAATAATGCGGTTGAACTTAACCCCCAGAGATTGCAGCTCTGGGGGTTAAGTTCAACTACCATATACTACACTCTGTCAAAGTCATGCATCCGCACAGCTTCATCAGTTTTTATAATGACGCTTCGAATATTTGTTATTTTTCAAGCTGCAGCTAATTTTGTTTTGAATCATAAAATGCTTCCTTAAGTATTGCTGATTGGCCTCCAACTAATTTTTTCTGCAGCAACCGCAGTCCCGCAAGGTGTAAAATGATATAGATGCTGTCCGCTTCTGGGAATGTCTGTTTCCCAACGCATTCCCACCAACGCAAAATGCTTTCCGCAGCAAATTCCGCCGTGTCATGGTCTGTCCCAAGGTTGACAAACCCCGTGTTGTCATTCAGCACATAGATTCCATAAGGGGGGCAGCTCTGCCGAGCTCCGGTATGGGAAAATCATGGTCAAGGACTTTGCGGGGATTTTTTTCTTTTCGGTATTCCTGACCGTTATTTTTGAAATTCCCCAAATTTTCTTTCTTCTTTGTATCTACAGAAATAACAGGGAGCCCTTTATCCAGAAAACCGGAAGCTTTATTACTGATAAATTCAAACTGTTCATTCCGGTTAGGATGGGGAATGCCGTTTTGGAGCATTTTCTGATTTGTCTGTTTGCTGCAGCCAAGTTTCTCCAAGATGCTGCTGATAGACCGAAAACTGACACCCATGCCAAACTTTTCTGCAAGGGTATCTCTAATCTTTCGCAGGCTCAAAGTAGTGTAAGATAAGACATTTTGCGGATTCCCGTAGGTGGCGCCATCCAAAATTTCCTGGATGCATTCTTCGCAAGGACACGCCTTTCTCCATGCCGCCCTCTTAGAGCCGAAAGTATTATAGTCAGCCTTCCATTCCTGCGCCAGCCTTTTCATTTTCTGCCCAGCTGTTTCCAGGGCATCCCCCATAGGTTTATCCGTTTAAACATAAATATTATCTCTGCCACTGAACAACAGAATACCCAATTTTACTAATTTTCCAATGTACCGTCTGGCACGTTCCTCCTCTATGAAGCAGAAGAAAGGCTTCGTCCCTCTCAGTTTATCCGTATCTCAAACTCGGAGATCAATTTCCGCTAGGAATCACAATCGGATACCTAATAACGATCATCAGTTCGCTTGTCTGGGCAGATGGCTATTACTCCCCCTGCCTGCCCGAATTAATAGTTCTGATGGGAAATGAAATAAACGCTGTCCTGCTTCAGGCAGTATTATGCGGTGTACTGGGCGCGGGATGTGCCGCGGCCTCGATCATATGGGAACTGGAGGACTGGGGACTTGTAAAGCAGACGGGAATTTATTTTTTGATTATTTCAGTAATCATGCTGCAAAGTCTGACTGCATCCTGCCTATACCCTCACTTTTATCACGATCTTTTTCACCGTGCAGCTATCTCCCACTGCACATTTTGGCTTATGAGCATCCTCTGGCGGTACAATGGCAAAATCTCCGGCCTCCAAAAGAATCTTCCCGCAGACCTCAGGCTCCTCAAAAAATACGATATCATATTTATTATCGTAAGGGGCTGCTTCCGTCAGCTTCTCCCTATTCACATAGCCAAACATTTCCTTTCCTTCAACTATGTACTGAATGTCAAAATATAAGTTATGCGCCTCAAACTTGCTGTCCTCCCAAGGAACCGTAGTATATTCCTGAACATTTGCAAAGATATCTTTTCCGTCAATTTCAATCATTCCAGGCGAAAACGCAGACAAATCATATGATCTTAAAAACTCATAAGCTTTGGCAAACTTCTCTGATAGGTAATCATATTTGTCAGCCAGTTTTAAATTTGTAGTAAGCATAACACTTCTCCTTTTCTATTATGTATGGTTCCATAATTCATTGCAATTTTGCTGCAAACACTCCATGAGCCCCA
Source organism: uncultured Eubacterium sp. (assembly GCA_947385875.1). Classification (GTDB taxonomy): domain Bacteria; phylum Bacillota; class Clostridia; order Lachnospirales; family Lachnospiraceae; genus Eubacterium_J. The sequence goes on from CANDMV010000073.1 coordinate 2,336, forward strand.
CCCCCTTGAGCGTGTTTGAAGCATCTTTCCCATGATCTGCACTCCCCGCTTTGTACCCACTCTTCTTCTTTGATTCCGTTTTTCTTGTCTGTAACCTGAGCGTATATATCCATCGTGGTTTCTATACTTATATGCTCCATAACGGACTAGATTACCTTGATATTGGTTTCCTGCTTACAGAGCTTGTACAAAAATTACGGATTTTGATATAGTAATTCTATTCCCTTTGCCAATGCTTGTGTCATGGTCATATTATGACCGGCAGCATACTTAATGAACTTTTCATATTCAATATCAGAAAGACGGATTGTTATTGACTTTATCTTTGGGAAATCCTTCTTAGGCCTCCCGATTTTCGCCATCTATATGCACCTCCATTCATAACTGTCTCTATTATAGTTTCTGTCATACAAAAGTTCAAGTGTTTTCATCGCCTTTCAGTACTTTCACAGCTTCCGAATACGCTCTAACGCCGCTGCCGTATTTTCATAGCTCCCGAATGCAGTCAGCCTGAAATACCCTTCCCCGCTCGGCCCAAAACCAGATCCCGGTGTTCCCACTACATTTGCATTTTCCAATAAATAGTCAAAGAACTCCCATGAAGTCATACCTTCCGGTGTCTTCAGCCAGATATAAGGCGCATTTACACCTCCATATACTTCATATCCGGCATCCTTCAGCCCTGTTTTGATCGTATCGGCATTTTTCATATAATAGTCTACCTGCTCTTTCAGCTGCGTCTTTCCTTCCTTTGAATACACGGCTTCCCCGGCACGCTGGATGATATACGGCGCGCCATTATATTTTGTGCCGTGCCGCCTTGCCCACATCGCATTCAGTGAGATGCCGCCGCATTTCAGCTCTTTCGGGACTACCGTAAAGCCTAGACGCACACCGGTAAACCCAGCGTTTTTCGAAAAACTCCGAATCTCTATCGCACATGTCTTAGCGCCCTCACATTCATAAATGGAATGCGCCACGTGATCTTCTGAAATATACGCTTCATAAGCCGCATCATAGATAATGACTGCGCCCTGCTTATTAGCGTAATCCACCCATTCCTGAAGTTTTTCTTTTGTTATCGTCGTTCCAGTCGGATTATTCGGAAAGCAAAGATAAATAAGATCCGGCGTCTCTTTTGGAAATTCCGGCACAAATCCATTTTCCCTCACGCACGGCATATAAATCACATTGCTCCACATCCCGGATGCACTGTCATATTCCCCGCAGCGCCCTGCCATGACATTCGAATCTACATAGACCGGATATACCGGGTCAGTGACTGCAATTCTGCACTCCTGCGAAAAGATCTCCTGAATATTTCCAGAATCGGACTTCGCGCCATCGGATACAAATATTTCATCTGCGCTGATGCCGCACCCTTTTGACGCATAGTCATTTTCTACAATAGCGCTGCGCAGAAAATCATAGCCCAGATCCGGCGCGTAGCCGCGGAAGGTAGCCGCATCCGCCATTTCATCTACAGCCTGATGCAGCGCTTTTATCACTGCCGGCGCAATCGGCTGTGTCACATCGCCGATTCCCAGCCGGATAATTTTCTTGTCTGGATTTGCCTTAGTAAATGCAGCTACTTTTTTGGCAATCGTGCTGAAGAGATAGCTGCCCGGCAGTTTTTGATAATTTGCATTAATCTGATACATTTTTCTCGTCCTTTCCAACTGTAAAGCTATTTTAGGTTACTTTTTACAGCGCAGCCACTTTCCGTCTGGGGTGTGAAAAGTAATATTTTAAGCCTAACTGTAAAACTATTTTTCTGTTCCTGTCATTTAATCAGCGATCTAACTGGCAATTCTGCGTCCGAAGACACAGGTTCTGATTATGAATCACTAAAGTCAATGACATGATGTCAGCATTCAATCATTGCATTCATTGTGTATGAATGATAAGATCCTGATTCTGATCTAAAAATTATGGCAGAAAAATCTCTCCTTCAAACACAGTCACTGCGGGCCCTGTCATATAAATAAGATCCGCCTCTTTGTCCCATTCAATTTTCAAATCTCCGCCAAGCAGCCTGACTGTTACACAGTCTTCCACAAGACCGTTTAAGATCCCTGCTGCAGCTACCGCGCAGGCTCCTGTTCCACATGCGAGCGTTTCCCCGGAGCCACGTTCCCAGACACGCATTTTGATTGTATTTCGATCTAATACTTTCGCAAATTCAGTATTCACTCGGTTTGGGAAGCATGAATGATGCTCAAACTCAGGCCCGATTTTTTCGATCACCAGTCCGTCCACATCATCGATAAATACCACACAGTGCGGATTGCCCATTGATACACAGGTCATTCTATATTCTATACCGCTGACAGTAATCGGCTGATTGATAATCTGCGGCTTTGATAAGTCAAATCTTACTGGGATTTCCTGCGCATTCAGCTGCGGCTTTCCCATATTGACACGAATCTGTACGGCTTTTCCATCCTCAGCCGTAATCTCTAAATGCTTAATCCCGCCCAGTGTTTCTACACTGATCTGTGTCTGGTCTGTCAGCCTGTGGTCATAGACATACTTTGCCACACAGCGGATCCCATTTCCACACATTTCTCCGCGGGAACCGTCCGCGTTATACATCGCCATTTCAAAATCCGCCTGTTTCGACGGCTTAATCAGAATAAGTCCATCCGAACCTATGCCAAAATGCCTGTCACTGACGTATTTTGCCATTTCTTCGGGATGATCTACCTTTTCCTCAAAGCAGTTTACATAGACATAGTCATTGCCTAATCCCTGCATTTTTGTGAACTTCATTTGATCTCCTTTCTTCGTCGCTCCTCAATCATGACATAAGGGTATAAGCTTTTGGGCAATCTAAACTGTGCAGACCATAAGCTTATAAGGACGGCCCCATCATACTGAGTACCATCTGTGCTGTCTCTGCCAGTCCTGTGCCGCTGTCCATACTGCATTTCTGCAGATAGCTGTGTGCCTCTTGTTCTGAAAAATGATTACGCTCCATTAACAATGCTTTTGCCTCTGCAATCATACGCTTTTCCTCTGCGGAACGTCCATTCGGCTTCTGCCTGCGTTTTTTTTCTTTTTTCTTATTGCGCATAAAGGCACAGGCCATCATTTCTATCGTCTGCAGCAGCTCATGCACCTTGAGCGGTACGGCAAGCCCTACCACACCTTGTATTTCACGCTCCGCGATCTGGCTTTTTGAACCGATCAGCAGCATATCGTAGCGCGGCGTCAGATATTCATACAGCTCACTGTACATCATATCCGCCAATCGGTATGTACAGATGATAATACCGCTGTCCAGGTCATTTGCTGCCTGAAGCGCCTGCGCACCCGTACTGCAGACCGCATCTACAGTATATCCGCCTTTTTGCAGAATACTGCGTATACTTTTTGCGTTTTCTATTTTGGGAAAAACAACTATTATATTCATACTTATGGGCACCCCGTTTTTTCTCACGCTCAGTTACCTGCCAGTTACTATTTCACGGCCTAGGGGCCGCTCATAGTAACATTCGGGGCGATATTTAAAGTTTGCTCCGCAAAATCGCCCCTCACTCCTGAATCATGTTCTTACGGAACGCGCAGCCAGTGCGCGTTCATGACCCGTGTATAGTAACAGCTGCTGCTTAAATTCTGTATAAATATTCATTGATTTCCCAATCCGTAACATCACAGCGGAACCGCTCCCATTCATCTTTTTTTGCGCGGATATATTTCCCGCTGATATGTGCCCCCAATGTATCTAATACAAATGTATCCTGTTCCATCTCATAGACTGCATGAATCAAATCACCCGGCAGCGGTTCGATTCCAATCCGCTCCAGCTCTTCCTTCGACATCTGATATACGTTACAGTTGACTGCCTTAGGCGGCATAATTTTATTACGTATTCCATCCATGCCCGCAGCCAGGCAGAGTGCCAGCATCAGGTATGGATTTGCAGCCGAATCCGGGCTTCTAAGCTCCACCCTGGTACCCATGCCCCGCGTAGCAGGTATGCGGATGAGCGGCGTACGGTTACTCAGCGACCATGCAATAAAATTAGGGGCATCATATCCCGGAACCAGACGCTTGTAAGAATTTACCAGCGGATTTCCGACTGCGGTCATTCCCTTGATATGCTTTAACAGACCGCCGATAAAATAATATGCCTCCCGGCTCAGCCCGCACGGGTCATCTTTATCCGTAAAAATATTTCTGCCATCCTCCGCGCTGGATAACGACAGATTCAGATGCATTCCTGATCCATTGACTCCAGACTTCGGCTTCGGCAGAAAACTGGCAAACATCCCGTGACGCTTTGCAATCGTCTTGACAGCCAGCTTAAACGTCATGATATTGTCTGCTGCCGCAAGCGCTTCCCCGTATTTAAAATCGATCTCATGCTGTCCCGGCGCGCTCTCGTGATGAGAAGCCTCTATTTCATATCCCATTTCCTCCAGTGTCAGTACTATATCCCGCCTGGCGTTTTCCCCCTGATCGATCGGCCCCAGATCAAAAAAACCAGCCTGCTCGTCAATCTGCGTCGTCGGGTGTCCGTTATCATCATAGTTGAACAGAAAAAACTCACACTCCGGCCCAACTTCAAAGATGTATCCCATTTTTTTAGCTTCTTCGATTACCCTGCGCAGCACATAGCGCGGATCTCCTTCAAACGGTGTACCATCTACGTTATAGACATCACAGATAATCCTCGCCACCTTGCCCTGCTGCGGACGCCACGGAAATATGGCAAATGTATCCAGGTCTGGATGCAGATACATATCAGAGGCTTCGGCCTTTGTAAATCCTTCTATAGCGGAACCATCAAAAATGCAGTCGTTATTCAGCGCCTTTACCAGCTGGGTCTTCGTCACAGCGATATTTTTCAGCGTACCAAATACATCGGTAAATTGAAGCCGGATAAATTCGACATCCTCCTCTTCCACTATATTTAAAATGTCTTCCCTTGTATTGTGCTTCATGACTTGGCTTCCTTTCTGTCAATTTATGGTTAAATCTAAAAGCATGGGCATAATCTGATAACAGCTCAGCCCTATACGGCAGTATCTTGAATATATTTTAGTACCTCTTGATATGCCATCCTTCCACCAAACAAATCCAGCGCACTGCCAATCGTGACATTCAGACGATTCTGTCCATACGTGCGCAGCGTCACAAGATCTTCAAAGCTGCCAATGCCGCCCGCATAAGTCACCGGCAGCTTTCCCCAGCTTCCAAGAAGACCTGCAAGCTCTGTCTCAATGCCAGATGCCTTTCCCTCTACATCGACCGCATGAATTAAAAACTCATCCGCATAATCAGAAAGACTGTCCAGCAGTTCCAGAGTCACCGTTTCCTGTGTAAATCTCTGCCAGCGGTCAGTTACGATATAATAACTGCCCTCCCGCCTGCGGCAGCTTAAATCCAGTACAAGCCGCTCCCTGCCGACTGCTTTTTTCAGCCTGTCCAGATTATCATAATGAATCCTTCCATCTTTAAATACATAAGAAGTAACAATCACATGACTGGCTCCGGCATCTAAAAACTGCGCCGCATTTGACGGCGTAATACCTCCTCCGACCTGCATACCGCCCGGATATGCGAAAAGCGCTCCCATCGCCTGTGCCTTCGTAGCTTCATAATACTCGGACCCTGGCGGATTTAACAGAATGATATGTCCGCCGCGGATACCGTCTTTTTTATATAATGATGCGTAATATGCCGCATCCTGCCCTGCCACAAAATTTTCTTCGGCATAGCTGCCCTGATCTTTCAGGCTGCTCCCTACGATCTGCTTTACCCTGCCGTTGTGTATATCAATGCATGGACGAAATTCCATATGCCCTCCCCGATTTTTACAATTTTCTGTATGCACTAGAAGAATATCACATTCTAAACAAAAAGAAAACCTTAAATAATTTTGAATTTTCTTATAAAATTTGAATTTTTTAAGCCCATGCGTTATAATAAAGCGAAGAACAGCCGGCGAAATTTCTGTTATGGCGCAAACAATCACACAAAATATACTTCTATAAGGAGGCTGAATTTTATCTATGTTAAATATAGTTTTTGGAGATATTGAAAATTCGATATATCATCCGCCGAAATATTTTGATAATCAGTACGAAGACGAATGGATTACTGACCCGCTGTCAATAAAAATGATTAAAGATATTGACAAATCAGAAGTCATCAGCCCTCATCTCATTGAAAGCCCGGTATTAGGTCCAATTACCCCAAAGCAAATATCCGGCGGAGTAAAAACAATGATGCTTATGGCATTTGATCAATCCGGTAAAATCTTTCACGCATCATTATGCGGAGATAACTGTGCGAAATGGATTGTTCACATCAGCACAAGAAAAGATCTGACAATCAACCTGCATCATGTCCTTGATTTCAGCTCTGCGGACAGATTTGATGCTTTCATGATAAATATAGGCAAAACCATTCACTGTTATAAAGAATATCCGGAAGAAGCCATCCGCATAAAAGAGCGTTAGAATCATATAGCAAAAATAAGCGGCTCCTCCGTCTGAAAAGCCATCCGCAATAATCAGCACTCTTCGTGAGCTTTCTATAATCATAAATAAAAGACCAGATGAAATTCTTTCTTCCATCTGGTCTATCGTCTTACAAATATAATCAGCGCTTTTTCCTTTTCACAAAATACCCGTCGATATTTCTCTTAATATCCTCAGGACTCTGGCCCTTGACCAGATACCCCTCCGGCCTCAGCGGCATTACCTTCGTAACACTCTGTTTATCCACCCTGCTTGTCAGGAAGAAGACTGGGACATCTGCAAATTCCTTCTCCGCCCGGATCATCTGCAGTACCTGCACGCCGTCGCATACCGGCATTTCATAATCTAACAATACCAGATCGGGCATCTCCAGTGTCATGCTCCGGATCGCTGAAGTCCCGGAGTTCGCTACTGCGACCTGATAATCCTTTCCCAGCAGCTCCTGCATTGCCATGCACACAGTATCCGAATCATCCACCACCAGTATCTTCTTTTTCTTGTTTTTCGCCATTTTCTGCTTCTCGCAGCCTCTTAAATATTTCTGTACCTCTACCATCGCATTATCAGCTTTGATCGAAGTCCCGGCCTCCTTCTTGTTATGCTGCATCGGCATAACACAATACGCGAAATAGCCTTCTCCCGTATCAAACAGCAGACTGCACTCCGGCTTTTCAAATACACGCTCAAACTGTTCGTAAGACAACAGGTTCTCATCTTTAAAATCGTACCCATCCAGCAGCGGCATATGCTCCATGATACTTTCCACAAACTGCCTGGACGCAAATCTGGACGCATTCATTAATACCACATCCAGCTTGTCAGACTTCACGCCCATGATTTTACCTGTTGTAGCCACCAAGAGCTTTTCTTCAAAGACTAATATAACCTCCCATTTATTTCCTTCTTTATTTTCATATACAAGTCTTTGATAAATGCCATTTAAAAACTTTTCCCCGGAGTAACATGTACTGATAAGCTTCGTATCCAGCTGAAACATATCCCAAAGCAGATGAATAATCAGCTGCTTTAAAGCCATCATTTCCTCCTCCGGCAGCAGGTTCTGCCATCTGCTGACTGCTCCCCCGGTAATCGCACGGTCCTCCGTCAGAGTATGTCCAATCAGCCATCCGGCACATACACTCAAAAAATGGCTGACCGCATCTTTTGAAAAATCCGAATCCATCAATTCTTTTTCGAGCGCCGGAAGCGTATACTGACGAAAATTGTCATGAACACGCCTGTGCGACTCATATCCTGCATGAGAAATAGAAGCCATATAGACTTCTTCCTCTGAAAAATGCTTCATTGCATGATCCTTAAAATATTTGATTCCTTCCTGACATACCCACTGGCTTTTGTCCTCCATTTCACTGAATGTCAGGAGACGGTTCATGATGCTGAAAAGCTTCCTATGCTCTTTGTCAATAACATCCACCCCTATATTAAATCGCTCTTGCCATTCTAATTGATTTCCCATGATGTCCTCCTTTGCCATAGTACAATTCTATCATACTCTCATGTTTTAATTTGAAAATCTTTGTGCTTATTCAGGCTTAACGAAAACAGTACATCTTTTCCTGCTCACGCAGTCAGGTAATTCAACTATGAATTCACGTACTTTCCACACGAAACACATCACCGCTTAGATACATTTTCCCAGTGATAGGAATTGTAACCTGTGGGTGCTCCCAAATCAAATCGCTTCGCAAAAGAACTTTCATAGCATCAATTTATGTCGATCAGGCATGCTCTGCTGCAGGCTGCAAAAAATTACTGTCGTAATACTAATTAAAATGATGAAGCTTTGGAAGGAATGGAATATCCTTCTCTCGTTTAGACGCAGATAAAAAGATCTGCCAGCGTTTCCCGGCTGCTTTTGCTGCCTATGTAACTAAAACTTGAAAAAGCATCATTTCCGTGAGCTTTTAACCGCCTTCTCATTTCTTAGCATAAAAAATACCTGGTAAACCTTATTTCTCCAATGTAAAACTTCTAAAATCTAACACCTTATATTTAGAATCCCCTTTGGTTATAGTTTAGCATAAAATGATTTATTTGCAAGGGAAAATACACATTTTTGCCAATAAGAATTTACTTACTCAAAAATCATTGACTTTTCTTATCGTCGTATTGTAAAATTGATACATTATATCTAAATACATAAGTCTATGATACATCACACAAAGAAAGAGAGGATACGCAGATGGCGACAATTATCGGCGAAGGAATTACTTTTGATGACGTGCTCTTAGTTCCGGCATATTCGGAAGTCACTCCGAATATGATCGATTTATCAACCAGGCTAACCCCAAAAATATCGTTAAATATTCCCATGATGAGCGCAAGCATGGATACAGTAACAGAACACCGTATGGCAATCGCAATGGCCAGACAGGGCGGGATCGGCATTATCCATAAAAATATGTCAATCACAGCACAGGCTGAAGAAGTCGATAAAGTAAAACGCTCTGAAAACGGTGTCATTACGGATCCGTTTTCACTCTCCGAAGACAACACACTCTTAGACGCAGATGACTTAATGGCAAAATTCCGCATATCCGGTGTACCCATCACAAATAATGGCAAGCTGGTCGGCATTATCACAAACCGCGATTTAAAATTCGAGACAGATTTCTCAAAAAAGATCAAAGACTGCATGACATCCGAAGGCCTGATTACTGCCAAAGAAGGAATCACGCTGGATGAAGCAAAGCAGATACTTGCAAAAGCAAGAAAAGAAAAACTCCCAATCGTAGATAAAGATAACAATTTAAAAGGACTCATTACAATCAAAGACATTGAAAAGCAGATTAAATATCCGCTTTCCGCAAAGGATGAGCAGGGACGGCTGCTGTGCGGCGCCGGTGTCGGCATCACAGCCGATATGATGGACCGCGTAGATGCTCTGGTAAATGCTCACGTAGATGTCATAGTTGCAGACTCTGCACACGGACATTCCAAAAATGTTATTGACGCTGTCCGAAGGATCAAGGCTTCTTACCCTGACCTAGAAGTCATTGCAGGCAATATCGCTACCGGCGAAGCCGCGAAGGCATTAATAGAAGCCGGCGTAGACTGCATCAAAGTTGGAATCGGCCCAGGCTCCATATGCACTACCAGAGTAGTCGCAGGTATCGGCGTTCCGCAGATTACTGCCGTCATGGACTGTTATCAGGTAGCAAAAGAATACAACATACCTATTATCGCAGACGGCGGCATCAAGTACTCAGGCGATATGACCAAAGCACTGGCAGCCGGCGCGAATGTATGCATGATGGGCTCGATCTTCGCAGGCTGCGACGAAGCTCCGGGTACCTTCGAATTATATCAGGGAAGAAAGTACAAGGTATACCGCGGCATGGGCTCTCTAGCTGCTATGGAAAACGGCAGCAAAGACCGCTATTTCCAGGAAAATGCCAGAAAACTTGTACCGGAAGGCGTAGAGGGACGCGTTGCCTATAAAGGTTCTGTAGAAGATACCGTCTTTCAGTTAATCGGCGGCATCCGTTCCGGCATGGGCTACTGCGGCTGTCCTACGATCAAAGACCTGCATGAAAACGGACGCTTTGTAAAAATATCCGCAGCTTCCTTAAAAGAAAGCCACCCGCACGATATTCACATTACAAAAGAAGCTCCGAACTATAGTATTGATGAATAGAGCCGCATTCCCGTGAAATGTATCCGCATGGCATACCAAAGGGCCATACACAAAGTATGAAATGAAGACTACAGTTCACGGGATTTTGCACACATGATATGATTTCTCGTCTGACTCTCCATATACCGGATTCCGTTTCAGTAAAGCTGTTCAACACTTACCATTCAGCTGCTTATAATCTGCGATCATAAATTTTGTGAATAATGTATGAAAATTTAAGGAAAAAATTGTCATATATTACATTGCACAAGAAACACAGATTCGATATACTATAGATTGTAAATGTTTTTTACAAAAAATAAAACATTGTGAAAGGGGATCCTATGAAAACTTTACTTAAGAAATCAACTTGTTTCCTGCTTGCATTTTTACTGGTTGCAGGCGTAATTATGATTCAGCCGACTACAGCATCCGCAGCTCCTTCAGACAGCGAATATGATTATCTGTATGCATCTGAAGATGCTGAAACATCTATTGCCGGAGAAGCAAAATCATTCTCGTTCTCTACAAAGACTACCGGACCATTATCGATCCTTGTAGTATTCGGCGAACCTACTACATTTTCTTATCAGCTCACTAGTGCAACCGGTGAATTATTAGATTCTGACATGATCGTTGACACTGATGCAAACTGGTACGAAAGCTCTGTTGGATATGCCCACGGCCCACAGTATAAGTCTTCAGAAGTAGGTACATACAATCTTTCTATTACAACTAATATAGACACCAGTTATCTTCTGCTGATTGCCCAGTCGGCATCACCAGCTACCATCAGCAATTCAAGCATATCTGTCACTGCTGGTTTTACCCACAAATTATCTGTATCCGGTGCAAACGGCAAAGTTACTTGGAAATCCAGCAATAACAAAATAGCTACCGTAAACAGCAAAGGTGTTGTAACAGGTAAAACAAATGGCAAATGCACGATTTCTGCTGTCACAGAAGACGGCCAGACACTCAAATGCAAAGTAAAGGTTGTCAAAAATGTATACAAAGACAGCAAAGTAACAAACAGCAGCGCAGACAATGGAAAAGTAACTGCATATGTATATCAGGCATCTGTAGACGCTTCCGGCAACTTAAACTGTAAAGTCAGAGTCATTAACAATACATCAAATACGATTTATCAGCTGAATGACACAACTGTTACTGTTAGAAATTCTAAAGACAAAAAAGTCATGAGCTATACGATTAAAGCTAAAAATATAAGCGTATCCGGTTATCAGTATAAAGACTGCGTACTTACGATCCCAAAATCCAGCGTGAAAAAATGTGATTTGGTAAGAAGTGACATCAGCTTATCCGGCAACTACACATACCGCCGCTAAAATGTTCATAAATGTAAAAACCCCTATGCATCTGCTGCATAGAGGTTTTTATTTTTTTATCTATTTTTCTTATCTGTACCTGTTTTATTTGAAGAATTATTGGCACTATTGTCTTTGCCATTTGTTCCAGTGCCGTTTGTTCCAGTGCCTGCCGTGCCATTCGTTCCATTATCCGCTGTGCCATTCGTTCCATTGCCTGTCGCGTTATCTATCCCATCTACTACATCCTGGCCTATATCCTCTGCACCATCGATGACATCATCTACTGCATTGCCGCCGTTATTTCCGCCTGCCTGGTCTGTACCATTGGTCACAGAGTTTGTATTTCCATTTTCGTCATCTGCAGTGCTCGCACCGTCATTACCGCCGCCAGACTGATTATTCTGGGTAGAACTATTTTGATCATTTCTTGTCGTACCACATCCGACAGCAGCTGTCAGTGCCAGTGCTGTCAAAAATCCTAACACTAATCTTTTCATACGTTTGTCTCCTTTTTCATATAATATGAATCATTGTGCTCGCATACATGCACAAATGATATGATTATTGTTTCCATGCTTCATCAGACTTATACATCTTCCATACATCTTCATTTGGAAAATCAATGAAGTTATGGTTACTTCTAACCAGCTTCCGTTTCAGTGAAGCTGAAGGCCGAACTGTAACGAGCTGTGATTATTTGCGCATCTTCGGCTGGAAAATCAGCGACGCCAGATATCCTAGCACAAGCGCGGCCGACACGCCGACTGCACAGGAGGTAAACCCTCCCATAAATAATCCGATAAATCCGTTCTGATCGACTGCTTCCTTCATACCCTTCCAGAGCAGATTGCCAAAGCCCAATAGCGGAACGCTCGCGCCTGCACCCGCATAATCCATCAGCGGCTGATAAATTCCTATTGCTCCTAAAACCGCTCCCGTACAGACCAGTGTCACCATAATACGCCCCGGAAGCATTTTCGTTTTTTCCATTAAGATCTGGGCAAGTGCGCAGATCAGTCCGCCTACCCAGAAAGCATTCAAATATTCCAATGTTCCCTGACTCCTTTCCTTGAATGAACATAACTTCCAGCATGTTCTAGCCCGTATACTCAATCACCACTCCATGCGCCGTTCCCGGAACATTCTGCCCCTCGTTAAAACTTACCTGAGACAGCATCGCTCCAGTCGGGACAAACAGAATACGTTTCAGCTTACCTGACTCCACCTGAGGCAGGAAATGCGCGCTCAGAGTCGTTGCCGAGCAGCCGCAGCCTGAACCGCCAGACTGCGTTCCCTGTGTCTCACAGTCAAAAATCTCAATCCCGCAGTCTGTATGATTTTTGCTGATATCATACCCTTCATCCCCGACAAGCTTCCATAAGATTTCCTGACCCACATATCCTAAGTCTCCCGTAATTATAAGATCATAGTCTTTCGGGCCGCATCCAAAATCTTTAAAATTCTGTACAATCAGCCTCGCCGCTGCCGGTGCCATTGCAGCTCCCATATTCATCGAATCTCTAATTCCATAATCGGTTATGACGCCTGTCGTAATGCCTGTGATACATGCCTTGCCCCTGCTCTGCTTCTTTCCAATCACAAAGGCGCCGCTGCCCGTAACTGTCCAGGTAGCTGACAGCGGGCGCTGATTCGCGTATTCCACCGGAAATCGAAACTGCTTCTCCGCACTGGCAAAATGGCTGGATGTGATCGCCATGACATGATCGGCATAGCCTGCCGCCACACACATAGCGCCTAAAGACAGAGCCTCGCCACAGGTAGAACATGCCCCATACAATCCAAACAGCGGAATCTCATAATTCATCAGTCCAAAAGAGGTCGCGATCGTCTGCCCCAGCAGGTCTCCCGCAAAAATATATCGAATATCCGACGGCTCTAATTCGGCCTTGCCCATGGCAAGAGCCGCGGCTTCCTTCTGCATGGTGCTTTCTGATTCCTCCCACGAATCCTCGCCAAACTTATCGCTGCCGCATACCATATCAAATAATTTGCCAAGAGGCCCTTCACCTTCCTTCTTTCCTGCCACGGATGCACTGCTTAAAATAAAAGGAGCCTCCGCAAATTGGAGGCTCCAACTTCCCATCTGCTGTGTCATACTGATTCTCCTTTTCAAAGACGTATGTGCAGGCGGAGCTTCCGCCTGTCTTTCGTCTATTGTTTTCCCTATCAGTATTCCCCATGATGAAAAATATATGTGTTGAAATATTCAATTTTTCAATATTCACTACTCAGCAAAAAATCAGACAAATGTACGATCCTAACACCATTCATATTCCCGCAGGCAAGCTCGTCAAGGGTTACCACATATTTAGGATAATGATCTCTGATCTCAAGCAGATTGGAAACCTCTCTGTCTGATTCTTCCGGCAGGCTGCGGCACACCTGTATATAGATACGCTCATCACGCCTCTTTGCCACGAAGTCTATTTCTTTTGTCTCATTTTTACCGATATAAACCTCATATCCCCTTCTTCGAAGTTCAAAATACACAATATTTTCAAGCATAGCAGCCACAGATTTCTGATGAAAGCCCATCATACAATATTTAAGAGAAGCATCCGCAAGATAAAATTTTTCCTGTGTTTTCAGTACGGATTTTCCCTGAAGATCATACTGCTGACAGCGATAGATCACAAATGCCTTTTCCAGCCATTCCAGATAATTATAAACAGCCTCTACCGAAAGTGAACGCTTCTCGCTCTTCAGAAACTTTACGATAGCGTTCACAGAAAAGGTCTTGCCGACATTTTCAATAATATACTTTACCACTCTGCTAAACAGATCAAAGTTCGAAATCTTATGCCGCCTGACAATATCGCTGTTAATCACAGAATTGTAAATGCCCTCGACGATCTGATACGCAGCGTCTTCATCAAAGTTACGCAGCGCAACGATTGGAAATCCACCTATGCGGATATATTCGTTCAAAAGCTCTCTGGGCAGCCGGCCGGCCGCCTTTTTAAATTCTATATACTCGGCAAAGGACAGCGTAAAAACAGGAATAGAAATATATCTTCCCGTCAGGTAGGTAGATATTTCGCCGGACATCAGCCTAGAATTGGAACCCGTCACATAAATATCCGTATCAGCATTTTCAAGCAGACTGTTAACAGCTTTTTCCCAGTTAGAGATTTCTTGTACTTCATCCAGCAGGAGATAGTAGCGGCCTTTATCTGTCATTCTACCCTTTATGCCGCTATATAGGTCTTTATCAGTCATATGATCGTCAAAATCTTCTGAAGTATAACACATACTGATAATGTGATCGGCAGCAATTCCACTATTTCTTAAATCATCCCTTAACATTCTCAGAATCGTAGATTTCCCACTGCGGCGGATTCCCGCCAGTATCTTCACAAGCGGTACATCACGATATGTTTTCAGCAGTTCCATGTATCGGAGCCTGACGATCATAATATCACCTTCCTTTTCCTTAGTATAGACAAAAAGCTTTCTAAAATCAAGAGTTTCTGCTTAAAGAGAGTTTAGATAAGGATAAGGTGTTACATATTGGCTAGCCTGACGCCGGGTGATGGGAGCTGTTTTTCATAAGCTTTACAATGAAACAGCTCATCTTCCCCTGCTGATCTAATCGTTGGGCATGAGCAATAGAAGCCGAAGATCCACGTAATGCTTCGATAAGCTGTTTACAGACACAAACTTCAGCTGTGAAACGATGCCCTGAAATTACTGACTGGATACAGCTGTTACAGACTGAATATACATGTAATGCCTGTCTGTAATTGCAGTATCAGATTATAGATCAGCATCTCACAGCTGAAAAAATTTCTGTCGGTGTATTTATGGTTTTCATTTTCGGGCTTATCAAAATCAGCCGGATGCGGGGAACTGGTCCGTCTTCTGGTGACGTTGGAAGAATGCTTAGAAGCCCTTAGTATTCTGTTCAATACACAGGCGGCGAAGCCGCAGCGGCACCTTTAGCTTCCGGCCTCAGGCCGGGGCGGACTAGGTGCCGCGACCGTCCGGTGCCATAGTATGGATACAGAATACTTAGGGATTCTTAGCATTCTGAAAAAGTCACCAGAAGACGGACCAGTTCCCCGCATCCGGCGTTCGCATATGACATTGATAGTGAATACGACTGCAAAAAGCGGTGCGGGTTCACCCCGTACCGCTTACTTTCTATTCGCTCTGTGTCTCCTTCGGCACATAAACTGCAAACAAGACCTTACCATCATCCTGAAGAGTGAATGTCGTTACAGTCATGCCTTCCATACCTTCTGAATGGCTGAATCCAAAGAACTTACTCATCCCTGCTTTCCCATCCGGGAAATAATCATCTACACAAAGACTTCCCGAACCGGAACCATCATCTCCTAAATCATACTTGTAATCTACGTATCCATCTTCGTCCGGTGTCAGAATCTGCACGGTGCTTTCTACGCGCTGTGCATACTCTTCTATATTCTCCGGTGTCAGATTCTGCATCCATTCTTCTGCTTTTGCATCCTCAGGGCTGAGTTCTTTAGAATCGTCTGCGTCATCCTCCTGCTCATCGTCCTCCAGACTTGTCAGATACTCGGCTGCTGCCTGCGGGTCTGCTTTCGATACATCAATCGGCAGGCTGAACAATGCATTCAGTCCCTCATACCCATCGTTTCTTGTAATCTCGCCAGTTGCTTCATCATACTGGTAAGCCTCCTGATTATAAAACATACCGTCACTTACACACAGGTATAAACCGTGATCTGCAAAGATTTCCACATTGTCGCATTCCACAAGCCTATATAAAATACCATCCTCTTCAAACTCTGAATAACCTCCCCGCATCGTGACTACATTATAGCGATTCGGGTCATATCCTTTAATCAGCGGAGATACACAGAAGGAAAGGTCTGCATAAGCGTCATCAGAGGTCTTCGGCATCGGCGTACCATCTGAGTTTTCAATCGCAACAGCCACATACGTCTGGTCTTCTACGACCTGTCCGTTGCTTTCCCTGCGGTACTGCGTGATATTTTTTCCAGAGACAATGCCTAAGAGTGTTACATCATATCCGCCATAGCTCTGCCTTTCATCGACCGTGACCGCATCCTCACCCTGAAATGCCTTCATCAATGCATAATCTTTTACGTTTTCCGCCATCTTTTCAGGCGCCATATATTTCCATGCTGCATATGCTGATACTGATCCTGCTCCTAATACGACTGCTGCTGCAATGGCTGCTGCCGGAATTCTTCTTGCTTTTTTCATATTCATCCTATTCGTCTCCTTTGCCTGATTTAAAATCCTCTGATTCAACCAGAAATCCGGTTCATCCGCTGGAGTAAGGGCTTGTTTTAATAATTCATCTAATTCTTTTTTCATAAAACAACCTCCAATTCTTTCTGCAGAACTTTTCTTGCTTGATACAGCCTGCTTTTTACAGTTCCCTCCGGAACCCGTACGACTGCTGCAATCTGCGCCACCGTCAGCCCCTCCATATAATATAGAAGTACAATGACTTTAAGCCTCTCCGGCAGCCTCTCTACTGACTGCCTGACTGCTTTTTTTGTCTCATCGCACAGGGCCTGCTCCTCAGGAGTCGGCAGCGGCGATGCTTCCTTGTTTACATCCTGCTCCTCTATATAAGACTGGATGTCTGCGATACGCTTTCTCCATGCATATTTGCGCTTTCTATTTTTCCATATGCGCACTGAGATGGAGAGCAGGTAGCTCTTTGGATTCCCGGCGGCATCTATTTTTTCGTTCAGCTCTAAGGCTTTCAGAAAAGTATCCTGATATAGGTCCTCTGCTTCCTGCACACTGCCTGTCAGATATTTACAGAATGAATAAATATCCTTTCCATATTCATGAATGCAGGATTCTAATTCTGGTTTTGTCATTTAAATCTCCACTTCCAAGACGTCTTTCAAATGGCGACTTATTTGCTGCTTGCTTATCGCCCTTCACTTATATATTGTAATAACCCCAGAAATGGTTCATACAATTATTTTATTTTTTTCCCATCCAGCACCGCCTCCGTCAGAACATCCTGCACATATCTTAATTTTAATGAAAAAAACGGCTGCCCTGTCTCCAGCAGCCGGAAGAAGATCTTATCCCCTTCCCAGACCGGAAGGCTGTACACCTGCTCCTTGTCAATCCATTCAAGGCTGCCTTCGCTGCACTCTGTGATCGTACCTTCAAATGCATCCGCTGTGTAGAGAAACATGTATTCTGTCTGCCACCTGTCACATAAAAAAGTAATCACGCCGCGCAGCTTAAAAGAAGTCAGCGTCAGACCGGTTTCTTCCAGCGACTCACGAAGCAGGCATTCTTCCGGCGACTCATCCGCTTCAAAATGTCCTCCGATCCCGACCCATTTGTCTTTATTAATATCATTTTCTTTCTTTACTCTGTGCATCATCAGGTATTTTCCGTCTTTTTCTATGTAGCACAGTGTAGTCAGATTGCTTTTCTTCTGCATATTTTTATCCTCCTGTTATTCTGTAATCTGACAGCAATTCAGACAGGCTGACCTGCTGCTCATATACTTTCACAAGCCACTTTTCTTGCGGCCTTCGCATGGAATATACAGATTATATAATCTATATAACAAAAAAACAACAAAAACGAGACAACATGTTCTCACTTTTGCTGTTTTACAACATCTTACTTTTGCCGTTTTACATCTTTACCGGAAATACATGCACCTCCAAAATCAGCATCATATCATGATCCTCTTCTATGTACTCCGGCTTTATATCAAACTTTATCGATACCTCATCTGCTTCAAATGCCGGATTATTATGAAACTCAACACTATTCACTACATAATTAATAAAATTTAAGCTGCTTATCCCCTGATTTACCATAATTAAGCTGCTTCCTGTCCGCAATCATCGATAATAAAAACGTTGAATCCTTCATAAGCTTCTGTTTTATAAGCTGATTCCACACTATATTCCTTACCTTTTTCTGAAAAAGTCCTTTTCAAGCAGCAAATACAGTTCGATTCTTCAGATGGCTTTATCCTCTCCATTCCACAACGGATAAGCATTTCATCAAACTCTTTTGGACTCATTTTCTTGAAAGTTTCTTCAAATTCATAAAATCTTCTACTTAAATCATTCATTTTGTTTACCTCTCATACTATATACAATATTTTGCGGCTTCGCGGACGCCGGGTGAGGGGAGCGGTTCCGTCTTCTGGTGACGTTGGAAGAATGCTTAGAATCCCTTAGTATTCTGCTCGATACACAGGCGGCGAAGCCGCAGCGGCACCTTTAGCTTCCGGCCTTAGGCCGGGGCGGACTAGGTGCCGCGACCGTCCGGTACCACAGTGTAGATGCAGAATATTTAGGGATTCTTAGCATTCTGGAAAAGTCACCAGAAGACGGAACCGCTCCCCTCACCCGGCGTCCGGGTATCCAATATGTAACACCTTATCTAAATTGTTACATACCAGCAAATCTTAAGTTAATGACATTGGGCGTGAAAGGCAGCAAAAAACTCGCTGGAAAATGGATGTAATAGTTCCTTTTTTATAATAAAATGCTAT
>CANDMV010000074.1 GCA_947385875.1 uncultured Eubacterium sp.
CATTTTTTCTATTTTCCTCTTTTATGTTTTTCGTATATGTGGTATGATGATAAATAAGATTTATGCTTTTCGTAATTATTCAACATATGAAAATAGGAGGTTACTATGGGCGATGGAAAGAAACTGAAAGAAATACTTGACAGTAAGAACACAAATGTCCGTCAGATTGCAAAGGCTACTGGAATTAGTGCTACAACACTATATTCTATTATTCAAAAGGATTCCAATATCCGATTTGACTTTGCCTTGCGGTTGGCAAACGAATTAGAAATTGATGTGAATGAGATATGCGCCGCCAGTCCATTCTCCGGTGCAATTACTGAAGAAGAAATATATCCCACGCTCCCCGATGGACTGAATGGCGCTCTTGACGGAAACAGGGTAAAAGTATATCTGAAAAATTCCCTATATCCGCTTATGTATCTGTTTGGGAAAAACAGTATGCCCGATGTGGATAATCTGTTGACTTCATTTTATCAGTTAGACGACGAAGCCCGGAAAGAGGTTGTAGAAACGATACAGTTTAAGCTGCAATATCATAGAGATGCAGAGAGAACAGAACAGGTAAAACAGATTAAGGGATGGTGAAAAAACTCCCGTGATTGTAAAAAATCACGGGAGTTTTTGCTACTCTTCACTTATTTCATTTTGTGTAAAATCTATAAACGGAATATTCAACGCTGGATATCTAGAACTCATTGTCATCATAGATACAATTGGACGTATATACGACAGCAAAGCTGCTGGTGCATTCGATTTTAAAAGAGATTTCACTAACTTTACTTCAAGATTTTCTTCCCATGAAAAATTAGCACTCATCTTAACAAGAATGCTAAAAGGTTGATTTTCCTCATTACCCCCTATACGCAATGTCAATGCAATATATGCCTCATTTGAATCATTACGCTTTACTTGCGTATGAGACTCCAGCACAATTCCATCAAATTTATCTGCATTATACTCTGTATTTATATCAAATTCCAACTTTTCTAATTCAGGATCTGTAAACTGAAACTTACTTTTCTTCATATTACTCCTTTATGCCGCAAATGCTGCATTACCATTTTCTTGACTATTCTTTATATTCAATCCCACAAAATAATAATCCATTTTTATTTTACTTCTTGTACCAAGCATACTACTTTCTGAAATTGTCATCTTGATTTCTTCCACACTCTCTTCTTGCAGTGATTCTAAATCAGTAGGCGAAATAAATTCAAACTCAGAAGATATCATTGGTTCCATACAATGCATATCATACTTCATCCGAAACATTTCAATATCTTCTTCCGATGCATTGGCAATCCTATCTATACAGCTTTGTAAGAAATTCAAACTATCCTTCTTATTCATCATTACTCCTCCTTATCCCCATATTCCTTTTCTATAATACACTCTGCATTTCTAACATTATATATGCATTTAACCCCTATCGTAGGTTCTGCTTTCATTGTTCTATAATCAAATTTAAATATCCCATCATCTGATACATAATTATATTTTCCATACACCTTTATAACAGAATATACTATACTATAATTTTCTATATCCAATAAATAATCCAACTTATTTCCCAAAGGTCTATTAGAATCCAACTTTGCTTTCTTGCATATTGCATTCCACACTTCCTCTAATTTTTTATAAATCTCAATATCCGTTAAATCAAGAAGATGGTCTAAATTCACATTTGCAACCACAATAGAAAATCTATCTTGTGGATGTTTTTTCATCTGTTTCCTATTCCACCAGTCAACATTTCCTCTATTATCCCAAAAGTACATACCTTTCCCTAGCCATATATCATCTTTATTGTTTTCACTAACAATTAAATAATCACTCAGAGAAATAAATTTTTTACATTCATGTTCTTTATTACTATGATATAGAATAGCTTTTGACTCCATTCGCCAGCCCTCTTTTCCTTAAATTGGCGTATGAAGTATATTGTATCACATACATACAGTTTATGCAACATCCTACATAAATTTCTTTTTATGAATACATTTTAACATATATTTTATTTAATATCCACTTCTTATTCTACCACCTATAAAAAAATATATTCACATTTACATCCTTCTCGGCACCATTTTGGCACCGTCAACTCTATTTTTCGCTATTCTACCCACCTTTTTCAATACGTCAAAAGGGCTTCCCGATTTCTCGGAAAGCCCCATAAAATCTAGCTTTTTACTGATTACTCAATAATCGTAGCCACACGTCCAGACCCAACAGTTCTACCACCCTCACGAATAGCAAACGTAAGTCCCTGCTCCATAGCAACAGAGTGAATCAATTCAATCGTCATCTCAATATTATCACCAGGCATACACATCTCAGTACCTTCCGGCAGACGGCAAACGCCTGTTACGTCAGTTGTTCTAAAATAGAACTGCGGACGATAGTTATTAAAGAACGGTGTATGACGGCCACCTTCATCTTTTGTCAGCACGTATACCTGTGCAGTAAACTTATTATGGCAAGTTACAGAACCCGGCTTGGCAAGTACCTGACCTCTTTCGATCTGGTCACGGTTAATACCACGAAGCAGAGCACCGATGTTATCACCAGCCATAGCCTCGTCTAACTGCTTACGGAACATCTCGATACCAGTTACAACTGTCTTCTGCTTGTCTTCCTTAATACCCAGAATCTCAAGTTCTTCGTTCAGATGCAGAGTACCTCTTTCTACTCTGCCCGTAGCAACTGTACCACGGCCTGTGATCGTGAATACGTCTTCGACTGGCATTAAGAACGGCTTATCTGTATCACGCTGCGGATCTGGAATATAGCTGTCTACAGTTTCCATTAATTCCATGATCTTATCGCCCCACTCGCTGCTTGGATCTTCCAGAGCTTTCAGAGCAGAACCCTTGATAATCGGGCAGCCTTCGAATTCATATTCTTCAAGCTGTTCTGTGATTTCCATTTCTACTAACTCAAGTAATTCCTCATCATCTACCATGTCACATTTGTTCATGAATACAACGATATAAGGTACGCCTACCTGACGGGATAATAAGATATGCTCCTTTGTCTGAGCCATAACACCGTCTGTTGCTGCTACTACAAGGATAGCGCCGTCCATCTGAGCAGCACCGGTAATCATGTTCTTTACATAGTCAGCATGTCCAGGACAGTCAACATGTGCATAATGTCTGTTTGCTGTTTCATACTCAACGTGTGCTGTAGAGATCGTGATACCTCTTTCTCTCTCTTCAGGAGCCTTATCGATATTATCAAATGCTACTGCAGCATTACCTTCTACTCTCTCAGAAAGTACTTTTGTGATAGCTGCTGTTAAAGTTGTTTTACCATGATCTACGTGACCGATGGTACCGATATTACAATGTGGTTTTGTTCTTTCAAATTTTGCCTTTGCCATGTTTGAAACGTCCTCCTTAAAAAATGATACCCTTTTGGATTTATTTATTATCAACTAACTCGTATTATATTCGAAATTGCCTGTTTTTTCAAGTAATTCCTTACATATTTCATAATCAAGCTGCAATTTTTCACTTTAAAAGTCTCATCGCGAAGCGATTTAGATCTAGGAATACCCACTGGACACAATGTCCGTCTGCGCCCACAACTTTCATTCTTGGTGGTACGCAGATTGCGCTGCAGGTTAACTATCACAGCCAGCCATTATTATAGTAACAATTCTGGACAATATGAAAGGCTTTGTCATACAAAAACCGTCTCCCATGCCAGAATCACGTTCGATTCAGTCGATCGATCTTATTATTTCGACTGTGCAGAAATAACCTTCTCCTGAACGGACTTTGGTACCTGTTCATATTTCTCAAAGAACATAGAATAGTTGCCGCGGCCCTGTGTTCTGGAACGCAGGTCTGTCGAATACCCGAACATCTCTGCCAGAGGTACAAATGCACGCACGATCTTTCCGCCGCCGAGGTCATCCATACCTTCGATGCGTCCACGACGTGAATTCAGATCACCGATTACATCGCCCATATATTCTTCCGGCATCGTTACTTCTACCTTCATAATCGGCTCTAAGATTGCCGGAGCAGCCTTAGACATAGCCTCCTTGAAGCACATAGAACCAGCGATATGGAATGCCATTTCTGATGAATCGACTTCATGATAGGAACCATCGTATACAGTAGCTTTGATTCCAAGTACCGGGAATCCTGCCAGAATACCTGCCTGCGAAGCTTCTTCGATACCTTCGCCGACTGCCGGTATATATTCTTTTGGAATAGATCCGCCGACAACCTGGGATTCGAATTTAAATACTTCTTCACCGTTCGCATCCATCGGCTCAAAACGAACCTTACAATGTCCGTACTGACCACGGCCGCCAGACTGTTTTGCGTATTTATATTCCTGATCTACCGGCTTTGTAAACGTCTCTTTGTAAGCTACCTGAGGAGCACCTACGTTTGCTTCTACCTTAAATTCACGAAGCAGACGGTCTACGATAATCTCCAAATGCAGCTCTCCCATGCCGGCAATAATCGTCTGACCAGTTTCTGGATCTGTATGAGCACGGAAGGTAGGATCTTCTTCCGCAAGCTTCGCGAGAGCTTCACCCATCTTGCCCTGACCAGCCTTTGTCTTAGGCTCAATCGCAAGCTCGATAACCGGCTCTGGGAATTCCATCGACTCCAGAATTACCGGATGCTGATCGTCACAGATTGTATCGCCAGTCGTTGTAAGCTTAAATCCTACTGCTGCTGCAATATCACCGGAATATACCTTATCCAACTCAGCTCTCTTATTTGCGTGCATCTGCAGCAGACGGCCGACACGCTCTTTTTTATCCTTTGTCGCATTCAAGACATAAGACCCTGATTTCAGTATACCTGAATATACACGGATAAATGCCAGCTTGCCGACAAACGGGTCTGTCATGATCTTAAAAGCAAGCGCGGAGAAAGGCTCTTCATCAGAAGAATGTCTCTCTACCTCATTTCCATCTA
Organism: uncultured Eubacterium sp.; assembly: GCA_947385875.1. Taxonomy (GTDB): domain Bacteria; phylum Bacillota; class Clostridia; order Lachnospirales; family Lachnospiraceae; genus Eubacterium_J. The sequence goes on from CANDMV010000074.1 coordinate 4,950, forward strand.
AATCAACACCTTTAATAGAAGCTACATCTGTAGGAGCCGGCATATATTCCAAAACCGCATCCAGCAGCTTCTGTACACCCTTGTTACGGTATGCAGAACCACAGCAGACAGGTACTGCCGTACACTCACAGGTAGCTTTGCGCAGCACTTTCTTTAAATCTTCTACTGACGGCTCTTCGCCTTCCAGATACTGCATCATCAGATCATCATCTAATTCACAGATTTTTTCGATCAATTCTGTACGATATTCTTCTGCCTGATCTTTCATATCATCCGGAATTGCGGTAACGGAGATGTCATCTCCTTTATCATCATTATATATATATGCTTCCATTTCAAACAAATCGATAATTCCCTGGAATTCATCTTCTTTACCGATTGGAAGCTGTAAAATAATTGCGTTTTTACCCAGTCTTGTACGGATCTGGTTCACAGCACCATAGAAATCAGCACCCAGAATGTCCATTTTATTGATAAATGCCATTCTTGGTACATTATAGGTATCTGCCTGCCGCCATACATTTTCTGACTGAGGCTCAACACCGCCCTTTGCACAGAAGACGCCGACCGCGCCGTCCAGTACACGGAGCGAACGCTCTACTTCAACTGTAAAGTCAACGTGTCCCGGAGTATCAATGATATTGATTCTGTGCTCTAAAGCACCTGGTTTTACTTTCGTATGGTCTTCCAAAGTCCAGTGACATGTTGTAGCGGCTGAAGTAATTGTGATACCCCTTTCCTGTTCCTGTTCCATCCAGTCCATCGTGGCAGTACCTTCATGAGTATCACCAATCTTATAGTTAATACCGGTATAATACAAAATACGTTCTGTCAACGTAGTCTTGCCCGCATCGATATGAGCCATAATACCGATATTTCTGGTTCTCTCTAATGGATATTCTCTTCCAGCCAAGATATTTTCCTCCTAATTATACTGCAAAATGCGCGTTAGAAGCGATAGTGAGCAAACGCCTTGTTCGCTTCTGCCATTTTGTGCATATCCTCTTTTCGCTTTACAGATGCACCTGTACTGTTTGCTGCATCCATAATTTCATTCGCCAGGCGCTCTTCCATTGTCTTCTCAGATCTTTTACGCGAAAACATGGTCAGCCAGCGAAGAGCCAACGCCTGACGGCGGTCCGGCCGTACTTCAATCGGTACCTGATAGGTAGCGCCGCCGATACGTCTTGCCTTTACTTCCAGAACAGGCATGATATTATTCATTGCCTCTTCGAATACTTCCAGTGCAGGCCTGTCTGTCTTTTCAGCAACCCTGTCAAATGCATGGTATACGATCTTCTGTGCGATACCTTTTTTGCCGTCCAGCATGATATTATTAATCAGCTTAGTAACGACTGTATTGTTGTAAATTGGATCAGCCAATACTTCTCTTTTCTGAGTATGTCCTTTACGTGGCACGATACTTCCCTCCTTAATCATTTTGGCCGCTTAGAATTTTTCTAAACAGATGCGTTATTTCGATTAATTCAACGGTACTCACATGTTGTGTTACGTGCGGAAATATTTATATCTAATCTAAACGGTTATCGCAAAGCCTCATTCTATCATATTTAAGACTCTTAAGACTTCCCTAAGACTTTGCGCAAATAATTCCAACACTAACCTCTATTCCGAATCAATCATTCAATCTGAGTCCCTGAGCTGCTTTCAGCCAACCCCCGTCGGCCAAAGCATCACATTATCATTCAGACATTTCTGATGCAGTGAGTTTCATTGCTCCGCCAAAAAATTAAATCATCATTAATTTTCGTCATTAACTTTCCATTATTTATTTTCAGTATAAATTAAATTATTTTTTAGCGTCTTTCGGTCTCTTAGCACCGTATTTAGAACGTGCCTGACGTCTGTTAGCAACACCTGCCGTATCAAGTGTACCTCTGATAATGTGGTATCTTGTACCAGGTAAATCCTTTACCCTGCCGCCACGGATCAGAACAACGCTATGCTCCTGCAAATTGTGGCCTTCGCCTGGAATATAGCTTGTTACTTCGATTCCGTTAGAAAGACGTACTCTGGCGATCTTTCTAAGCGCTGAGTTAGGCTTCTTAGGAGTAGCTGTCTTTACAGCAGTACACACACCACGCTTCTGCGGAGAAGCTGTATCTGTAGCTTTCTTCTGCAGAGAATTGTATCCTTTCTGGAGTGCCGGCGCTGTAGACTTCTTTACAGCTGTCTTTCTTCCTTTTCTTACTAACTGGTTAAATGTTGGCATTATTTTCACCTCCTATATTTTATATCATGCACATGCCATATCTTCTCATATGAACCTATACATGCTAAATTATTATATATAGAGTTTCCCAGAAAGTCAAGGAATTTTTCTATTATATTCATTTATTATATGGCTAAATGTAACAGTTTAGATATGGTGTGACATTTATGGATACCCGGACGCCGGGTGAGGGGAGCTGTTCCGTCTTCGTGTGACTTTTCCAGAATGCTAAGAATCCCTAAGCATTCTGTTTTTACGCTGTGGCACCGGACGGTCGCGGCACCTAGTCCGCCCCGGCTGAATGCCGGAAGCTAAAGGTGCCGCTGCGGCTTCGCTGCCTGTTTATTGAACAGAATACTAAGGGCTTCTAAGCATTCTTCCAACGTCACATGAAAACGGAACAGCTCCCCTCACCCGGCTATTTTTGATAACCTTTAAATGAAAACGATAAACACACCGACAGAACCTTTTAATGGGAACAGCTTGTCATAGATCGCTGATCTGATAAATGATGCAAGCCGTTACACAAACAAGCTCTAGAAATTCTTACATTCTGGAACAAACGCTGACAGACCAAGCTGATTCTCTCTATCTGAGTCCGGTCTGCCAAAATGTAACCCTTATCTAAACTGTTACATCTAACGAGGAATAGGTCAGATAGTGTGTTACAATTTGACTCACCGGATCCCATGCAGGGACTCTGCCCGGCATCCAATCAGCCAAATTGAACACTCTTCTGACCTGTTTTAATATCAATATTCCAGTTTTTCCAACTTCCGTATATATCGACATCTATATCATCTGCCTCTACTGATGATACAAATTACTCCTTTTTCTGTTCCAAAATACGTCTTGTAATTTCATTATAAGCATTACGATTCCATGCCAAAAAATAAAGTTTATTGCCGGAGTCAAGTATGTCCTGCCCATCTTCCAGCCAAAGAACCATTACCATTTTTGCATTGCTCGAAAACTCATCCCATGACTCATTATCTAAGCCTGGCTGAAACGAAATTGTGGCAGATGAATGAGGCTTATCCTGCCAGATTTTTTTATATTCATCCTCCTCTCCATCAGGAATCGCTTCACCAACTGAAAGATCTGACCAGATCTTCACATGCTCTGATTCCTTATAATAATCCTCCAGCAAAGATCCATCGTCAAGAGAATTAAATAGCTGATACGATACAGCCTCCGGCACCGTGCTTCCATATGCCTTCTGCATTTCATCCAGTACATGAGACATATCTGCATGATCTGGATATTCCACTATCACAGAGGTCAGCCCCTTCGTCCCGCTTCCAAAGTCTATGAAATCAAATCGAGTTTTATCAGACTTTTCTCCAAACACTTCATATCCTTCTGCTATATATGTCGAACCATACTGCGTTTCAGCACGATTATCTGCCAAGTCATCTTTCGCAATTCCTCCTTCTTCCATAACGTCTTCCCAGTTCATTCCCCAATTAAGCTTCGGGAAATTTAAATCGTTATTACCAACTTCCTTATCTGAACACGCCCATAAAAGCAAGGCGATTAATAAGATGCCCAGTACAGAACCTGTTTTTTTCATAATCAGTCCCTTCCATAAAGCTGCTCTGAAATTATTTCAGCCTTATTAATTATACTGTATTTGCCAGTAACCTTCTAAATGTTCTGTTGTTACAGCATAACCCATAACAAACGATCTTGAATTTGCTGTAATTACTGATCGGCATGATCTCCCACACTGCATATTTAGAGCCGGCACCATTTCTTTATATCTAGGGGTATAGTGATAGGCTCGATCTCCTGCTGGATTATCTATATTTATGTCTACGTCGTCATACTCAAAAAAAGGTTCTGGTGCGTACTTTGAACCCTGAAGCAGATGCCACGCTTTCATAGATGTGCCGTAATGCAGAGTAGTATCGAATCCATTCAGCTTAACCGAAGGGTTATGTCTGTCAACTGTAAAATTCACATTCATAGTACAATAAATACTATATTCACTCAGCTGAGCATTTTCGCTAGAAGTTATGGTAGAAGCCCTAGCCATATTATTACTCTCATCCAATACTATCAAACCCGTTGACATCACATCTTCAACTAAATTTCCCTGCTCATCCACATGTCTCCCCATTACTTGAGTAATTGAAAAACTGTCATCTATTTCCTCCTGTTTCGAATCAGATGCCCTCATCCTGCTTCTTGCCAGACGTTCTTCATACTGATCCAATGCCACTTTTATGATATCCTCATCATTTGTGATATTTCCACTGCGAATTTCTTCAAAAACTCTTTCCCGTATTTCTGCGTCTGTTTCTACTTCATTTTCCACTCCTGCTACAGCTGCTTGTACTGTTCCTACTGTAATAATTGTAACACTAACTGCTAATAAAAATGCTGCCACCTTTTTTTCATAATTATCTTTCCTTTCTCTCTCAGATTCCAATTACAGTATCCTAAAGTATATTCTCTAAACAAACAATAATTACCACCCCATTCCCGCCTTATGAACTGTTTACCTCGTTACTTCTATAAACTCTTTGAAATAATATTTACAATATATTCGTTCAATACTACATACTCTTCTTTTTATCTTTTAATTTACCAACTCGCCTACATTCCAAATGCCGCTGATTTATTAATACTGTACTTTCCAGCTTTACAAAGTATTTCTATAAATATCTTTTTTAACTTTTCACCCAATACATCCCCTTGCTTTTTCTATATAATAATAATTTACTACATTTTTTCTAATTATAAACATTTTTTCTTAAACGTTGTGATATATGCAATCAACGTTAAATACTTCAAAAAAATAACGTTCAAGAATTGACGAACTTCTTGAACGTTTACTCTTTCCGCTTCAGGTAATCTGCGCTTTTACTAGTCTGAGCATTCTAAAAGAAATCGGGCATTCTGCTCCATTTTTCATAATAATAACTTTTTTTATATAATCAACTTCTTTAATATTTTTCTTATTTACTAAATAAGCCCTATGACATCTTACAAAATCTTCACCCACCTGATTTTCTAGATCCTTCATCTTTCCAAAAAATTCTATTGATTTATTATATGTATGTACAAACAGCTTATGCTCATTAACAGATGTTTCAAAAAAGATAATATCATCCTGCCGCAACGTCAGTTTTTTCCCTCCTTTCGTCACTGTAACTGTTTTTTCCTCTCCTCTTCTATTATTTATATACTTTTTATTTGCATTTTCCAAACATTCGTTTATCCTTCTCTGTACATGTTCAGGCTGATCTTTTAATATAAAATCCATAGCCTCTACCTTATACTGAAAGGTCATCAATGCCATCTCTGAATGTGCAGTTATGAATACAATAAAACCTCTGGGGTCATACTCTCGTATTTCCTCTGCAAGCACCAGACCGCTTTTCCCGTATTCCAGATTTATATCCAGAAAATATATTCCTATATTTTTTGACTTTTTTAGACACTCTACTACCTCCTGAGCCCTAGACGTAGTTAAGATTACTTTCATATCATATTCCCACATTAATATCGCTGACTCTATATAATTTACAATTATTTTACGCTCTTCCAAAACATCCTCGCATACGTATACATCTAGCATAATTTTGATTCTCCTTAGCTATACTTAAGCCTGTGCTTTATAATATGCATATCAGCCGACTTTATATTTTGGCATTATGTACCTATAGGTACACATGAACATCCTTATTATGCATAAGAATGTATTCGTCGGCAGAAACGAGTCCATTTATTGTCCATTTTATTTTCCTCAGCTGCTATATTAAGCAAATCTCTACTTCGCAAGGCAATCCTGCTTTCTATGTGCTTAACAATCATTCTACTACTTCCAATGCTTCACCACAAATTTCCAAACATTGAGTAAATGACTCATCATCATACTCTGTATCCAGTGTCACATAATTATATCTCTCTATCATAGACTTCACAATAAACAGCCCGTTTCCTCTCAATTCCCCTTTCGAGCTGATGCCCAGACTCCCCAGTCTGCTGTAGTCAATTTGTTTTTTTATATATGTATTTTTCACAATAAAAACAATACATCGGCCTGATTTGACAATACCCAGACTGATAGCAGGACTGCTGCATTCCTGACTTGCTTCGATCGCATTATCTAGCAGTATTCCTATAATCCTGATTAAGTCAATGGTTTTCATGCTTATTGTATCAATCTTATCCGATATATCTATGTCTACTTTTACATGAAGCTCCATCGCATAGTTCACTTTAACGCTGATAAGGCTCTTCAGCTCAACCACTGCCAAGTTATGCAGACATGATATTGCATAATTTTCCTTGTAAAGCTGCCTGCCAAGCGGATAAACCTCTCTTTCAAAATATTTTCTCAACCCATCCAGATCTTCTGTTTCTATATATCCGGCCATACTCATCATAACATTTACATAATCATGCCTAAATGTATGCAGACTCTGATTTAATTCCTCGATCTGATCCATATATTCTTTTAGGTTGTCATAGGAGTGCTGTTTCATCATTATTTTCGCATTTATATCAAATTCCTTCACAATAACCGCTATCATTAAAAATGTTAGAAGAAAATATGCAGTATATAAAATGATATCCAAAAAAAGATCTGCAGCCGTCGATTCTGACTGGTCAATAGCTTTTATATTCATCATAAATATACACACACATAATATTATGTCTGCAGCAATCACTGCCAGCGTCTTTGGAGCAGCCGACCACACCATATTTCCTCTCACTGCAACAGCTTTTTTTGCCAAAAACCTGCTTGCTATATAGAAAATCGGATAATCTATAAGAACATAGAAGATCCAAAAAACGGTTTTTTCAAAACCGCATATTTTCAAAACTATATGTGTGGTATTACGCACTGCAACCACTACCATATACGAGAGCAATATTAAAAGCGCATTCAGCAGAAAATCCTGTTTTTGTAGCCATCCCGCATATAGGATCAGCATCAGCATCAGCGGAATCACAGCCAATATTCCCATAATTCTGCTGACAGATAAGATATTGAATGCAACCATTGCCGCTGCAATTATATTTTGGACAGCACTTAATCGAAACGTTAAGCATCCATTATAAAATATCAGATAAGTAAAAATACTTGCTATAACTATTAGCGGATCCAAATTCATTCTGCTCCTTATAAAGTTCCATCTTAACTGATTCCCTCTTACAAAGATAGCATACTTTTACAAATATGTAAATAATGTAAATATTCACAAAATAAGACTGCCGGAAAATGATCCCCGCTCCTTAATATACAGTGTATACATTCTGCATCACCAATTTATTACAAGCGAGCCTCATTTCCCGGCAGTCTAACGTAACTATATTCAGATTTAATTATTGTTCTAATTATTCTATTTTATAATTGCCATCTTTCCTTTGTCTGACAACTCTGTCTCTTCATCATCAAACGATACATGGTTCAATAACTCATTTATTTGGTCATCTTGAGCATATGCTCTTCCGACTGCATTATCAGGCATTATTAAATCTGCATTGTTATTTTCCCCATAAAACGCAGCAGCATCGTCTATATCCGCCTCATTGTCTTCAGCATACGGATTTATGTCATTGTCCAGATGCTCTTCGCCATCCTCTGCATACAGATCATCCATATTATCGTCTAAATCTGCTTCACCATTCTCTGCAAAGAGATCTTCCCGTCCTGCATCTTTTGCAGCCGGAGCTCCTTCTTCAAAATCAAGGGATTCCTCTTCACCAAAGATTTCTTCCTCTTCATTCAGATCAGAATCCAGCTTAATACTGCGGTACATCTTCATACCAGTACCGGCAGGAATCAGCTTTCCTAAAATTACATTTTCTTTTAATCCGATTAACGGATCGATCTTCCCTTTGATTGCCGCCTCCGTCAATACCTTGGTTGTCTCCTGGAAGGAAGCCGCCGAAAGGAACGAGTTTGTCGCCAGCGATGCCTTTGTGATTCCCAACAGCACCTGAACGCCTTCTGCCGGCTCTAGTTCTTCTTTTTCGAGCCTTTCATTGACTTCTTCAAACTCCAGATTATCTACCAGAGTACCCGGCAGGAAATCAGAATCTCCATTATTTTCAATACGGATTTTCTTTAGCATCTGGCGTACAATGACTTCGATATGCTTATCATTAATATCCACACCCTGCAGACGGTATACACGCTGTACTTCACGCAGCAGATAATCCTGAACAGCACGTACTCCCTTAATCTTTAAAATATCATGTGGATTTACTGAACCTTCTGTCAGCTCATCGCCGGCTTCCAGGAGAGCTCCATCCATGACTTTAATACGTGAGCCATAAGGAATCAGATACGTTTTCGTCTCACCAGTTTCTGCGTTCGTCACGATGATCTCGCGCTTTTTCTTTGTATCCTTAATCGTAGCTACGCCACCAAATTCCGTAATAATCGCAAGTCCTTTCGGTTTTCTTGCCTCAAACAGCTCCTCGACACGAGGAAGACCCTGTGTAATATCATCCCCGGCAACACCGCCAGAGTGGAACGTACGCATCGTAAGCTGTGTACCCGGCTCACCGATTGACTGAGCGGCAATAATACCGATTGCTTCACCTGCCTGCACAGACTGTCCGGTAGCCATATTCGTACCATAGCATTTTGCACAGACACCGACATGTGAGCGGCAGGTCAGTATTGTACGGATTTTTAATTTTGTAATCGGCTCTCCGTCTTTATCCACGCCGACGCTCATGATTTTTGCAGCACGTCTCGGCGTAATCATATGATTTGCCTTTACAATCACATTTCCATCTTTATCACAGACTGTCTCACAGGAGAACCGTCCAGTAAGACGTTCCTGAAGGCTCTCGATTTCTTCCTTGCCGTCCATAAATGCAGTGACTACCATACCTGGAATTTCACGGTCCTTGCCTTCATTACAGTCAGATTCCCGCACAATCAAATCCTGAGATACGTCAACCAGACGTCTGGTCAGGTATCCAGAGTCTGCCGTACGCAGCGCCGTGTCCGACATACCTTTTCGGGCGCCATGCGCAGACATGAAATACTCCAATACGTCCAGTCCCTCACGGAAATTGGACTTAATCGGCATCTCAATCGTCCTTCCGGTCGTATCTGCCATCAGACCTCGCATTCCTGCCAGCTGCTTGATCTGCTTATCAGAACCACGGGCACCGGAATCAGCCATCATAAATATATTATTATATTTGTCCAGACCGGATAACAGCGCATGTGTCAGCTCATCATCCGTTTCCTTCCATACTTCTACGACTTCTTTATACCGCTCCTCTTCCGTAATCAAGCCGCGCTTATACTGCTTCGTAATTCTGTCCACCGTATCCTGCGCACTGTTAATCAGCTCTGGCTTCTGCGGCGGCACCGTCATATCCGAAATCGACACGGTCATAGCTGCCCTTGTAGAATATTTATATCCCATAGATTTAATATCATCGAGCACTTCCGCTGTCTTTGTCGCGCCGTGTACATTGATGACCTTTTCCAGAATCTGTTTTAACTGCTTCTTCGCCACATGGAAATCCACTTCTAGCAGAAGCTCGTTTTCCGGAATGGAACGGTCTACAAATCCCAGATCCTGAGGTATGATCTCATTAAAAATAAATCTTCCTAATGTTGATTCAATAATCCCGCTTTTCACCGAGCCGTCTGCCAGCTTTTTGCTGACACGTACATGGATTCGGCTGTGCAGCGTACATGCCTGATTTTCATAGGCAAGGATTGCTTCATTTACATTTTTGTAAAAACCGTCTTCACCTAAAGAACCCGGCCTTTCCTGTGTCAGATAGTAAATACCAAGTACCATATCCTGTGACGGCACCGCTACTGGGCCGCCGTCAGACGGCTTCAGCAGGTTATTCGGCGATAACAGCATAAACCGGCACTCTGCCTGTGCTTCCTGCGACAGCGGAAGATGCGCTGCCATCTGGTCGCCGTCAAAATCGGCATTATAAGCAGTACATACAAGCGGATGCAGCTTAATCGCCTTTCCTTCTACCAGAATCGGCTCAAATGCCTGAATACCAAGACGATGAAGCGTAGGCGCACGATTCAGCATAACCGGATGCTCTTTGATGACCTCTTCCAAAACATCCCAGACTTCGGTCTGCAGGCGCTCTACCATTTTCTTTGCACTCTTTATATTATGTGCCGTTCCATTCGACACCAGTTCTTTCATAACAAAAGGCTTAAACAGCTCAATCGCCATTTCTTTTGGAAGTCCGCACTGGTAAATCTTTAACTCCGGTCCTACAACGATAACAGAACGGCCGGAATAATCCACACGTTTTCCAAGCAGATTCTGACGGAAACGTCCGCCCTTGCCTTTTAACATATCAGATAACGATTTCAGCGCACGGTTGCCAGGTCCCGTAACCGGCCGGCCCCGTCTGCCATTATCAATCAAAGCATCGACCGCTTCCTGAAGCATACGCTTCTCATTACGCACAATAATATCCGGCGCACCAAGCTCTAACAGCCTTCTCAGACGGTTATTACGGTTAATGATTCTTCTATATAAATCATTCAGGTCAGATGTCGCAAAGCGTCCGCCGTCCAGCTGCACCATTGGCCGCAAATCCGGCGGCAGAACCGGAATCACCGTCATAATCATCCATTCTGGTTTGTTTCCCGATTCATAAAATGCATCTACAACCTCTAACCTTTTAATAATTCTGGCACGTTTTTGTCCCGTAGCATCCTTTAACGCAGCTTTCAAAGACACCGAATCTTTTTCCAGATCAATCGCCTGCAGTAATTCCAAAATAGACTCTGCACCCATACCCGTACGAAACGCACTGCCATATTTTTCTCTTGCTTCCTGATATTCACTTTCAGATAATACCTGCTTATAGCTCAGCTCAGTAGTACCTGGATCCAGCACAATGTAGGACGCAAAATAAAGTACTTTTTCCAATGTCCTGGGAGACAGGTCGAGAATCAATCCCATACGGCTTGGAATGCCTTTAAAATACCAGATATGGGAAACCGGAGCTGCCAGCTCGATATGCCCCATGCGCTCTCTGCGGACACTCGCCTTTGTAATCTCAACGCCGCATCGGTCACAGACTACACCTTTGTACCGAATCTTCTTATATTTTCCACAGTGGCATTCCCAGTCCTTGCTCGGTCCGAAGATCTTCTCACAGTATAGTCCATCCTTCTCCGGCTTCAGGGTACGGTAATTAATCGTTTCCGGCTTTTTTACTTCACCTTTCGACCATTCCCTGATTTTTTCCGGCGAGGCAAGACCAATCTGAATCGCATCAAACTGAATCGGCTGAGTGGTTTCTTCATTCATTATTTCTGACATATATGGCACTCCCTTCTATTCCATATCCGAACCATCGTCATCATCGAAATCATCTACGATAATAGATTCTTCCTCATCCTCTTCCGGTTCGTCTTCTTCTGCGTCTACAAGCTCTTCACTCTCGGCATCAAATTCTTTCTTGGAAAATCCCATTTTGCTGAAAGATTCGTTGCTCTCAAATGCAAAATCCTTGTCTCCGGAAATAATAGAATTCAAATCTGTATTACCATATTCACTGGTCTCCATCAGCTGCACTTCATTGCGGTATTCGTCCAATACCCTTACATCAAGCGCCAGTGACTGCAGCTCTTTTAACAGCACCTTAAATGACTCTGGAATACCTGGTTCAGGGATATTTTCTCCCTTGATAATTGCTTCATATGTCTTTACACGCCCTACGACATCATCCGATTTTACAGTCAGTATCTCCTGCAGAGTATAAGATGCGCCGTACGCTTCCAGAGCCCACACTTCCATTTCTCCAAAACGCTGCCCGCCAAACTGCGCCTTACCGCCAAGCGGCTGCTGCGTAACCAAAGAATACGGACCCGTGGAACGCGCATGAATCTTATCGTCAACCAAATGATGGAGCTTTAGATAATGCATGTGTCCAATCGTAACCGGTGAATCAAAATACTCACCTGTACGCCCGTCACGCAGTCTCACTTTTCCATCTCTGGAAATCGGAACTCCCTTCCACAGCTCCCTATGGTCTCTATGGTCGGATAAATACTGCATGACTTCCGGAAGCAGTTCTTCCCTATACTTTGCCTCGAACTCTTCCCACTCCATATTTACATAATCATTCGCCAGCTCCAGCGTATCCTGAATATCTACTTCCTTAGCACCGTCAAATACCGGTGTCTCAATATTAAATCCCAGCGCTTTCGCTGCCAGACTTAAATGAATCTCCAGCACCTGCCCGATATTCATTCGGGAAGGCACGCCCAACGGATTCAGCACAATATCAAGCGGACGGCCATTCGGCAGAAATGGCATATCTTCCACCGGAAGCACACGGGAAACCACACCCTTGTTTCCATGACGGCCTGCCATTTTATCTCCGACCGATATTTTTCTCTTCTGCGCGATATAGATACGAACAGCCTGATTTACACCTGGCGACAGCTCGTCGCCATTATCTCTCGTAAATACTTTTGCATCTACGACAATTCCATATTCACCATGCGGCACTTTTAAAGAAGTATCGCGCACTTCTCTCGCTTTTTCACCAAAAATCGCCCGCAGCAGTCTCTCTTCTGCTGTCAGCTCTGTCTCTCCTTTCGGCGTTACTTTCCCGACCAGAATATCTCCGGCACGTACTTCCGCGCCGATACGGATAATACCTCTTTCATCCAGATCTTTTAATGCATCATCGCCGACACCCGGTACATCTCTCGTAATCTCTTCCGGTCCGAGCTTCGTATCGCGTGCTTCTGCTTCATATTCTTCAATATGGATCGATGTATACACATCATCCTGCACTAATCTTTCGCTTAATAATACGGCATCCTCGTAATTATAGCCTTCCCATGTCATGAACCCAATCAATGGATTTTTACCAAGGGCCAGCTCTCCCTGTGAAGTAGACGGCCCGTCAGCAATGACTTCATTGGCTTCTACATGCTCGCCCTTATATACAATCGGTCTCTGGTTATAACAGTTGCTCTGATTACTTCTTGTAAACTTAGACAGCCGATAAGTACTGGTCGTGCCATCATCATTCTTAATACGTATTTCATTCGATACAGAGCTTTCTATCGTACCCGCTTTTCTTGCAACCACACAGACACCTGAGTCAACAGCCGCCTTCGGCTCCATACCCGTCCCTACAACCGGCGCTTCCGTCGTCAAAAGCGGCACCGCCTGACGCTGCATGTTTGACCCCATCAGGGCACGGTTCGCATCATCATTCTGCAAAAATGGAATCAATGCCGTAGCAACTGAAAATACCATTTTCGGGGACACATCCATATAGTCAAACATCGTCTTATCGTATTCCTGTGTCTCCTCCAGATACCGTCCAGATACAGAATTACGTACAAAATGGCCTTCATCATCAAGCTTTTCATTCGCCTGCGCTACATGGTAGTTATCTTCTTCATCCGCTGTCATATAGACCACATCATCCGTTACTCTCGGATTCTTAGGGTCTGTTTTATCAATCTTTCGATATGGTGCTTCTACAAATCCATACTCATTGATCCTTGCATAGCACGCCAGTGAGTTAATTAATCCAATGTTAGGACCTTCAGGAGTCTCGATCGGGCACATTCTTCCATAATGAGAATAATGTACGTCTCGCACCTCAAACCCTGCACGATCTCGCGACAGACCACCCGGCCCTAATGCTGACAGACGCCTTTTATGCGTCAGCTCACCAAGCGGGTTATTCTGATCCATAAACTGCGACAGCTGTGAAGACCCAAAGAATTCTTTTACCGCTGCTGTCACCGGCTTAATATTAATCAGACTCTGCGGAGAAATTCCCTCCAGATCCTGAGTCGTCATACGCTCCCGGACTACTCTTTCCAGACGAGACAGACCAATACGATACTGATTCTGCAGCAGCTCGCCTACCGCGCGAATCCGTCGGTTGCCCAAATGGTCGATATCATCGTCATTTCCTGCACCCCACTCCAGATGCATGTTATAATTAATAGAAGCAAATATATCCTCTTTCGTAATATGCTTCGGTATTAAAAGGCTGACGCTCTTTTTGATTACTGTTTTTAATTCTTCCAGATCAGCCCCTTCATTTTCCTCCAAAATCTGCTTTAATGCCGGATAATATACCAGCTCACGGATGCCCACCTCTTCTTTTTTAATCTGTGGACACCATACATTAAAATCAACCATCATGGAAGACAATACTTTTACATTCCGTTCTTCTGACTGAATCCATACAAATGGAACTGCCGCATTCTGAATTTTCTCTGCTGCTTCACGGGATAGTATAGTTCCCGGCGCAAGCTCAATGACTTCACCCGTTTCAGGATCCGGAAATGAAACTGTCTCTGCCAGTACCTGATCCTTTAAACGATTCTTAAAATGCAGCTTCTTATTAAATTTGTAACGTCCTACCTTTGCCAGGTCGTATCTTCTAGGATCAAAAAACATCGCTGTAATCAGGCTTTCTGCACTGTCTACAGTCAAAGGCTCACCCGGACGGATTTTTTTATATAATTCCAAAAGACCCTGCTCATAATTAGTCGCAACGTCTTTGCCAAAACTAGCAATAATCTTCGGTTCTTCGCCGAACAAATCTATAATTTCCTGATTCGTCCCCACGCCGAGCGCTCGGACTAATACAGTAATCGGAACCTTTCTTGTCCTGTCTACACGGACATAAAACACGTCATTGGAGTCTGTTTCATATTCCAGCCATGCGCCACGGTTTGGAATAACGGTACAAGAGTATAAAGTCTTTCCGACTTTATCATGAGAAATCGCATAGTAAATACCCGGCGAACGTACTAACTGACTTACAATTACACGTTCTGCGCCATTAATCACAAACGTCCCTGTCTCCGTCATCAACGGCAGATCACCCATAAATATCTCATGGTCATTAATTTCGCCATTTTCCTTATTATACAATCTGACTTTAACTTTTAAAGGTGCCGCATAAGTTGCATCCCTCTCCTTGCACTCCGGTATCGTATACTTTACGTCATCCTCACACAATGTAAAGTCAATAAAATCCAGGCTCAGATGTCCGCTGTAATCCGAAATCGGAGAGATGTCTGCAAACACTTCTTTAAGTCCTTCTTTAAGAAACCACTGATAGGAGTCTTTTTGGACTTCAATCAGGTTTGGCATTTCCAGAACCTCTTTTTGTCTCGAGTAGCTCATACGTATACCTTTACCAGTATTTACCGGACGTATTCTGTTCTTCTCCATATGACGTTTCACCTCTCGTTCATTATTTTGACAAAAAAGCATATCCAGCTTTTTTACGCAGCCTTTCTACTACATATTGTATAAGTGTAAAAAAGCGCAAAAAAGCATTTTCGCACAATAGGTGCAATCTATATGATAGCACAAGTCCCTGTGCTTCGTCAAGAAATATTTTGAAAACATTTTCCATTTGCATTTGTATCAGTTTAGATAGAGCGTTACGTTTTGGCTGTGCGGACGCTGAGAGAGGGAATCTGCCCGGCCTGTCTGCATCCGTTCCAGAATGCAAGAAGCCCTAAGCATTCTGCACCTGCGCTGTGGCACCGGACGGTCGCGGCACCTAGTCCGCCCCGGCCTAAGGCCGGAAGCTAAAGGTGCCGCTTCGGCTTCGCCGCCTGTGTATAGAGCAGAATGCTAAGGGCTTCTAGCATTCTTCCAAAGCCGCAGGCAGGCCGGGCAGATTCCCTCTCTCAGCTGTTTCTGACAGGCATTACATGAAACAGCCTGTCGGTAACAGTTAGATCCGATTAGTGATTTTTGACAAGTGTTTTACAGTTAAAAATTCTGTCGGTGTATTTACCGTTTTTCATTTTAGGCTTATCAAAAATAATCACCAGGAGGAACAGTTATGTGGTGTCCAAAGTATTTGACGTTTTCATTTTGGCTTATCAAAAACAGCCGGGTGAGGGGAGCGGGACCATCTTCCTGTGACGTTGGGAGAATGATTAGAATACCGGGGGAATAATCGAAAAAAAAAAGCCGCCCACCCCCAGCGGCCCCCATATCGTACGGCCGGATGCCCGGGG
>CANDMV010000075.1 GCA_947385875.1 uncultured Eubacterium sp.
CATATCATGCCCTGTGGGTACATCTCACGGAAAGCATTTTTCAAACACGCTCTAATGTATCTGGAAAACTTTTTCGTTCGCGGGTATAAACTTACATGCGCTTTTATACTCGCTTTTTGGCTTTAGCACCATTGTAGTGCGGCAATGTTTCAAAATCCTCTCATTTTGATTAATGAAACAGAAACAAAGGTATCAATTTTGTAACTTTTCCATACAGTAATGCGCAAAGCAGTAATAGAATCAGCAGCTTTTTCTATACAGTAATGGTATAAAGCAGGATTTATTTATAGAAAGCACTAACGCTCGTTAGGCAGAAAGAGCGAAAAACAGCTGCCTTTCCCAAGGGCAGAATCGACCGTGATATAGCCGCCCTGCCGTTCTAAAATTTCCCTGGTCAGGTATAAGCCGATGCCGACACCTTCTTCCTTATGGGCGCGGCATTCACGGTAAAAACGCTTGAAAATGTCGTTTTGATGGGCAGGCTCGATGCCGATTCCTGTGTCGATCACACGGATTCTTGTATAAAGCTGCCAGTGTTCTGCATGGATCGTAATGGTGCCTCCGCAGGGGGTATATTTCACTGCGTTGTCCAATACGTTGAAAATCGCTTCTTCGGTCCATTTTGGGTCGAATCTGACACGCAGCTGCTTAGGACAGTATGCCTCAACCGTCAGCCCCTTGTGTCCGGCAGCAGGCAGGATTGCAGAGACAGCTTTGGAAAGTACAGGAAAGAGCAGGGCAGGATTAGTATGTAAATCCAGCATACGGCTTTCCAGACGTGACATTTTAATCAGGGAATGCACTAGGAATTCGAGCTTGTGAATCTGGCTCTGCATGGCATGGAGAAAATGCTGACCATCTTCATCCAGCTCTTTGCAGGCTTCCAGTGTGTCACTGCAGAGCAGTATATTGGACAGCGGTGTTTTCAGCTGATGGGAGATGTCGGAGACGATCTGCTGTACTTCCGTAAGCCGCTGCGAGCTTTCTTTTAAAGAATGCTGCGCGAGTGATACAATGGCCTCCAGCTTCGCCCGTATCTTCGAAGACTGCGTCTCCAGATTCGTGCCTTGCAGTGAGGTGGAATAAGCATTGGTAATGATATTGTCTAAGTCGCTGCAGATGGCCTGCGTCAGGACACAGTATTGGTGTCGGAAGTGGAGGTAAGAAAATATGGAGATAAAAAAGCTTCCGAGGATAGAAAACAAAGTAAGGAATAAATAAGGCTGGGGATATGTGGTCAGTTGCATAACAATCGTTCAATCCTTTCATTGTATTAATAGACGCAGAATCGTCAGGGAGGTCACTGAGTCAATGACAATAATTCATCCCAAATTTAAGAGACGCTGCCCGCTGCGACTCATAAATTTGGGATAAATTCTCCACAAAGTGTGAAGCAGATCATGCCCTGTGGGTACATTTCACAGAAAGCATTTTTCAAACACGCTCTAGTGCGCGTTCCTGTCCCGTGAATCGTAACTTTTTTTCATCCATTGGTAGCCCATCCCATATACAGTTTTGATGTAGATATCATCTTCATCACCTATTTTTTTTCGAAGCCTGCTGATATTTATCGTCAGGGTATGCCCGTCTACAAATCTGCAGTCCTGATCCCACAGGCGCTCCAACAGCAGCTGTCTGGCCAGAATTTGACCAGGATGCCTGCAGAAAATAGAGAGAAGCTTGAACTCCGTAGGAGTTAAGACCAGAGGTGAGCCGTTCTTTTTTACGGTCATTGCGTTAAAATCTATCTCCAGATCTCCAAATTTAGAATTGGCGGATTCAGGGGAAATACTGCTTTTAGCGGATGATGCGAAGGCTGTATCAGAATCTGGTGAAGAACCGGCATGGCAGCGTTTTAAGACAGCCTGAATCCGCTGCATGAGGATTTTGATATTGAAGGGCTTGGTGATATAATCGTCAGCCCCGGCTTCAAAGCCTAGGATCACATCCTCATCCAGATCACGGGCGGTCAAAAAGACAATCGGAGCGGTACTTTTTTCTCGTAGCTGGGTGGCAAAGCGCAGTCCATTTCCATCTGGAAAATTGATATCTAATAGGAACAGAGACCAGTCTTCCGTGTCCAGAAGCCCGTCTGCCTGTTCTAGTGTATAGGCAGGTGTAGGTGCGTAGCCGTTTTTTAGCATGTGGTAGCAAAGACCATCGCTCAGCAGTTCGTCGTCTTCGATAATTAATATTTTTTCCATATCAGATTGCTCTTGCTCCTTTGCGTGTAAGCGGTAATGAATACTCGCTTTTTATGAATCCCTTCGTTAGGTGTGCCGACAGTTTATCACTGTCAGCCTTTTTATTATATATCTATTGGAGATGAAAATAAATCCTTAAATCGCACCTGTCTCATTTTCATTGATAAAGTCGTTACTATTCACGGCCAATGTCATTCACTTAAGATTTTGTAACCATTCAGATAAGGTGTTACATTGCGGCTTCGTGAACGCCGGGTGAGGGGAGCTGTCCCGTCTTCTGGCGACTTTTCCAGAATGCTAAGAATCCCTAAGCATTCTGTGTTTACACAGTGGCACCGTACGGTCGCGGCACCCAGTCCGCCCCGGCCTAAGGCCGGAAGCTAAAGGTGCCGCTGCGGCTGCGCCGCCTGTTTATTGAACAGAATGCTAAGGGCTTCTAAGCATTCTTCCAGCGTCGCGTGGAAGACGGGACAGCTCCCCTCACCCGGCTGTTATTGATTAGCCTTACAATGAAAACGACAAATACATCGACAGGATTGAATTTTAAATTTGAACCGCCAGTCACAGATCTTTCATTGATTCACGGTCAATGTTATTAACTTATTGACAAGTGATCATATTTATGGCATAATATGCCCATAAAACCTAGCAGGAGTGGATTTTTCAAGAAATTCTGCTGATACATTCAAAATTTCAGCAGAGCCATCTTTTTTCGCCACACAAGTGCTTTACAGCATTTGCGTGGCTTTTTTATATCCTGATGAAATAAGTATAAGGAGGAGAATGAAAAGTGGAGCAGACATTCATGAAAGAAAGGAAGATTCTGCCGCTGGTATTGTCTATGTCGCTGCCGATGGTAGTATCTATGGCGGTAAATTCGCTGTACAATATCGTAGACAGTTACTTTGTAGCAAAATACAGCGAAGCTGCCATGACGGCATTATCGCTGGTCTATCCGGTGCAGAATTTGATTAATGCAATTTCGATTGGATTTGGAATTGGAATCAATGCTGTGACAGCGTATGACCTTGGAGCCGGTGATGAGGAGCAAGCAAATAAAGCGGTGACACAAGGAATTTTTTTGAATTTTCTGCATGGAGCAGTACTGACGGTTTTATGCATTGCCATTATGCCAATGTTTCTTGGGGCGTTTTCACCCGCTGAAGATGTTGTAAAAATGGCGCTGGCTTATTCCAACCGGGCATTTTTGTTTGGAGTGGTAATTGCAGTGGGCATATCATTTGAAAAAATCTTTCAATCTGCTGGATTTATGAAGATTTCCATGTTCAGCATGATGTGCGGATTTGTGACAAATATTATACTGGATCCGCTCATGATCTTTGGGATCTGGATATTTCCGGCAATGGGGATTGCAGGCGCGGCATATGCGACAGGAATCGGTCAGTGTGTTTCTTTAGTGGTATATATTATTTGCTATTTTCTCAAACCGATGCCGATAAAAATCTCATGGAAATATATGCGCCTGGAAAAACATACCGTGGCAAGGCTCTATGGAATCGGGATTCCCGCGACATTAAATATAGCGCTGCCTTCGCTGCTGATCTCTGCTCTGAATGGCATTCTGGCAGGTTTTTCTGAAAAATATGTCCTGGTGCTGGGAGTGTATTATAAGCTGCAGACATTTATTTATTTGACGGCAAATGGCATTATACAAGGTATTCGACCTCTGATCGGCTATAATTATGGGGCAGGCGAGAGAGGACGTGTGGATGAAATCTATAAAACGACGCTGAAGCTGACGGTCGGAGTCATGGCGGCCGGTACGCTGCTTTCTTGGCTGATTCCAGCGCAGTTAATCGGACTGTTTACTGCGGATGCGGGGACGGTTCAGATGGGAGTAGAAGCGCTGCATATCATCAGCCTTGGATTTATCATATCAGCAGTTTCGGTATCTAGCAGCGGTGCACTGGAGGGGCTGGGGCAGGGAAGGCAGTCATTGTATATATCTCTGGCAAGAAATGTCGTAGTGATTATACCGGCAGCTTTTATATTCAGCAGGTTTGCAGATGCGTCGGGTGTCTGGGCAGCATTTTGCGTGACAGAATTTGTATCTGCGGGATTTGCGTACTTTATATATAGAAATGCTCAGGATAAATTGTGGAGAAAAGCTTAGCAAAGATGATACAGTTAATTCCCGTTACAGTTCAGCCCAGTACTTTGCATTTACTGCAAAGTACGTAAGAAAGCGTAAATTGAGCCGAGAGTGAAATCAACCCTTCGCGAAGCGAACTTCCAATGGGTTGGTTTCAGTAACAGTTCTGCCAAAGGCTGAACTGTTACGAACTGTAACCATCAAATTACAAAAAAATTGCATGTGGTATTCTGTTCTTAGTTATACACATTAGGGAGGAAAAAGATGTGGAACAGACATACAGAGCTAATCTCCAAAAGACGATTGCGGACTTTTATCCTGCTTATTAAAAAAAAACTGTTAAAGCAGGCAGTTAATAATGGTTTAGTCATTAACAATAGAAAGAAGCGTTATCAGCTTTCATTGAAGTTTGCAGACCTAGTCGATGTTTCAGAGTATGACACGCTGGGCGAGAAAATAAATAATATTTTGAAAGTGGATAGCGTTCTGCGGTATATCGAAGAGTTTGAATATAAACGCCAATATCGTCATTTTTGTTATTTTAAGTGTTCGGAAATCCCGCCTGCGAAATTAGAGGAACTTGTCAAAAATGATGCTGTGTATGTATTTGATAAAAAAGGGGAAAATTTAATTGACAGTTATGATAAGCCTTCCTTATATATTGCAGATAATTTAGTGTATTTAAAGTTTTCAGATCGTTTGAATAAGGAAGCTAGAAATGCGATTAAATTTCCTGTCGTATGTGTATTAGATAAAGAACATAGTGTAATAGAACTGCGATTCGATAGAGTAGGAATAGCATACAAAAATTCGTATAATTTTTATAGGGATAAAATAAATGACATTCTGGAATATCTAAAGACAAGAGTATCAGTGGAAATTGAAAATATTGATTTTAAATCTGTCATAGATTATATGAAGTCAGAAAAGGATAATATTTCTATTTATGCCCAGAGAATGCAGCGTAATGGAACCACTGCATATTTAGAGGCATATAATGATGGTGATGGCGCAATGCCAATTTTAGGGGAACTGACAAATTTTATTCAGGAAAACAAAGAATTATTTGATACTGACATAAATACAAATTTAATCAAAGATAAATTGCTGGCATTTATTCATGAAATAGAAGTAAAATCGGATATGCCAATGGTAAAAGTTAAATTAGAAGATCGGGATATTAAATTTGGTATTACTCATAATTATAAGGGCATGGAATACAGTCTGTTTATGTTTTATGGGGAATTATTAGGTGATAAGGAGATGATTGGTTATGTCAGGAATTACCTTATTGAGTGTAATCGAGAACTAGAAAATTGCATATCGACTAACACCGTAACAGTGAAAGAAGTGTGATGAGTTTTTTTCTGTTATTCATCCAGGCGATTTTGTATATCCAGGTCATTTAAAATCAAAGATTTGTATTGATATTAAAACGGCATATCTTTTTATGGAGGATTTGAAAAAAGCAGGATATGTAAAAAACATTTATGAAGTATATTGTATGGAATGCAATAAAAGCAAAGGTATCTTTTTAGAATCATTGACGGATTTTGATGACAATTTTGCGTGTGATTTCTGTAACAAATCTTTATCTGTTTCTGATGACATTATAGTTTTGTATAAGGTACTGCATGTATGATAGATGGTAAAAATGAGAATTATGATATAAAAAAATATTTAAAAGAAATTATACAAGACTCCATAAAAGTATTTCATGAATTAACTTCATGGACAGATAAGGATAAGAACGAATATTCTTTGTTGCTGAGAGAGCTAAAGAAGCCTTTTGATAAGCAGACATCAACAACAAAAGAGAAAGGGGATCGTTTAGAAAATTTAGTTGCCTTTATTATTAAAAAATCCTATTTCTTTGAGATCTACCGTAACGTACATACCGGAACAAACGAGATTGATGGAGTGATAACATTATCGGAGGCTGGAAAGCAAGCACTTTATACTTACAATATTTCGAGAGATTTACTCGAAATAGATTCCGATGTTGTTTTAGAAGAGTGTAAAAATTACGAATCAAAATTGGGTGTAACTTATGTGGGTAAATTTTACAGTTTATTAGTAAGTACGAATGTTCCTTTTGGAATGATATTTACTCAAAAAGGATTAAGTGGTAATGAAAATGAATATCACGATTCCTATGGGCTTACAAAGGTGCTGCGTATTGTTGAAAAATATCAGAATAATAGAAATTTAACGATTCTTACATTCACTCTTGATGATTATGAAAAAATTGAAAAGGGAATTTCGTTCTACGAGTTAGTTAAGTCCAAAAAACTTGCATTACAGTTATCTTCTGATTATGATAATTTTATAAAAGAGTATCATCATGAAGGAGTAGATTCTATAAAGCAAATAATACAAACTCTTTGAAGCATAAACAGTGATAAAACAAGACACATTTTTATAGCGATTGATTTTCGTCTGATACCCATCCCGGAAGCGGGCCAGCCAGTCGGCCGGCCTGCCGTAACGGGAGGTTCTTTTAAAATATCCAGATATTTTTTGCTCACAATACAGTAAGCCGGTGAATAGCGGTGTTTTTAGCAAATTGGGGATAACACATCTTATCGCTTAATATCGTAATTCATATTCATCAGATTACGAATGCTTTCCACATCATCAGTAATATTTGCATCTCCGCGGATTGTATGCTTAATCACACTGCTTGCAACAGCAAAGTTGACCATATCCATCGGTTTGTAGTCATGCATCATTGCATAGATGAGTCCGCTTGCGAATGCGTCTCCGCCGCCGACACGGTCTAAGATAT
Source organism: uncultured Eubacterium sp. (assembly GCA_947385875.1). Taxonomy (GTDB): domain Bacteria; phylum Bacillota; class Clostridia; order Lachnospirales; family Lachnospiraceae; genus Eubacterium_J. The sequence goes on from CANDMV010000075.1 coordinate 7,106, forward strand.
TAAATGTAAACAGCTTGCTTTCAAAAGTATGGTCTTCATACCAGAGAAAAGCCTTCAGGCTGTTTTCGCTGCCGCTGTGGGCATATCGTACATGGCGGGCAATGCATTTGATATTCGGATATTTAGCTATAAAAGCTTGGAAGATTTCATCCTGCTGTTCGTAGCTTGGCTGCAGAGGAACACCATCCTTGTAATCGCCTTTGCTGTGGTCGCTTTCATCTTTCCATAAATGATATGGCTCGATTCCAAGCAGTACATCTACGTATGGAAGACATTCCGTGCAGAAGTCTCTCGCCTCCTCCCATGTCCAGAGCTTGCTGCGGAAATTGCCGTCAAAGCTGACAGTAATGCCTTTTTCCTTTGCAGTGCGCAGACTGTCCATGATGAGTCTGCGGCAGTTTGGTGAAAGAGCCGGCGTGATACCGCTTAGGTGCAGCCATGTAAATCCGTCCAGTAATTCGTTTAAGTCTATCGTGTCAAAGTCAAATTCAGTAATCGCACTGTTTTTTCTGTCGTAAATGACCTTGCTGGCACGGATTCCGTAGCCGGTTTCTAAGTAGTAGCTGCCAAGACGATGTGTAGGTGTCTGTTCCGGCGTGCTTAAAATGACCGGGGTACAATGGACATCGTTGCTGCGCAGCATTCGGACTGCGCTCTTGCCAAGACTGTTATTTGGCACAACGCTGAAAAAAGTAGAGTCAACACCGAGATTGGCAAGCGCCAGCGCGATATTGGCTTCACTGCCTCCATAGCTGGCTTCAAAGCTGGTTGTGATACGTATTTTTTCGTAATTGGGCGGGGTCAGGCGGAGCATGATTTCGCCGATTGTTATAAATCTGTCCTCACCGCAGTTGCCCGCTAATAATGGATTCGTATGCTGCATGTAAAACCCTCCTGATCTAAGTATTGTAGTGGTACATTTTCATTTTAAGATACTTGGGCTGATATTTCAACAGCAATATTGCATGATGAATTGATTCATTTAGGGATAACCGGATGCCGGGTGAGGGGAGCTAGCTGTTTTTGATAAGCTTCCCGGATCAGCTGCAGCCGTTACAGACAGGATGTCGCATGTAATGCATGTCAGAAATAGCTGGGAGAGGGAATCGGCCCGGTCTCGCTGCGGCTTTGGAAGAATGTTAGAAGCCCTTAGTGTTCTGTTCGATATACAAGGCGGCGAAGCCGAAGCGGCACCTTTAGCTGCTGACATTCAGTCAGGGCGGACTAGGTGCCGCGCCCGTCCGGTGCCACAGCGCAGATGCAGAATACTTAGGGCTTCTTACATTCTGGAACGGATGCCGTCAGACCGGGCCGATTCCCTCTCCCAGCGTCCAAGAGGCCATAAAGCCACCCGATCTAAACACTGAATGGAAGCTTGCAGTGTCCTATAAATATAAAAAAAGAGAAAAATTTAGAAAAATTTAGAAAAAAAGATTGAGAATCTTGCGAAGACAAACTATAATGGGATAAGGCGGTAAAAGGTTGCCAGTGAACAGTAACTGCAAATTACTGCCATAACAAATAATGTCACAGCGGATTGGGAGAGTCCGCAGAATAGGAGGGTAATTACGTGAACTTAAATTTAAAACCACAAAATGAATGCAGATTTGACGCAGCATCACTTGGGGAGGTTATGCTTCGGCTTGATCCGGGCGAAGGGAGGATTCGTACAGCGAGATCTTTCCGCGCATGGGAAGGCGGCGGAGAGTATAATGTCATCCGCGGCCTGAAAAAGTGCTTTAAGCTGAATACAGCAGTGATTACAGCATTTGCAGATAATGAAGTAGGAATGCTGCTGGAGGATTTCATCAATCAGGGTGGTGTGGACACTTCTTTGATTAAATGGATGAAGACAGACGGAATCGGACGAATCTGCCGCAACGGATTGAATTTTACAGAAAGAGGATTTGGCATCCGCGGAGCAGTGGGATGCTCAGACCGGGCAAACACGGCTATTTCAAAAGCAACTCCGGATGATTTTGATTTTGAGCATATTTTTGGTGAACTGGGTGTGCGCTGGCTGCATACAGGCGGTATTTATGCTGCATTGTCAGAACAGTCCTGTGAGACTGTACTGGCAGCTATTAAGACAGCTAAAAAGTACGGCACAATCGTATCTTATGATTTGAACTACCGTCCATCTATGTGGAGTGCCATCGGAGGACTTGAGAAGGCGCAGGAAGTAAATAAAGAAATCGCTCAGTATGTAGATGTCATGATTGGAAATGAAGAAGACTTCACTGCTTGTCTTGGTTTTGAGATTGAAGGAAATGATGAGAATCTTAAGACTCTGAACTTAGACGGTTATAAGAAGATGATAAATGAAGCTGCAAAGACTTATCCGAACTTTAAGGCAGTTGCAACGACACTGCGTCAGGTGAAGACAGCTACAGTCAATGACTGGAGCGCGATTTGCTGGGCAGATGGAGAGATTTATAAGGCAAAAGACTATAACGGACTGGAGATCATGGATCGTGTAGGCGGCGGCGATTCCTTTGCTTCCGGCTTAATCTACGGATTAATGACGACAGAAGATGCTGAGCAGGCAGTTAACTATGGTGCTGCTCATGGCGCATTAGCTATGACGACGCCAGGCGATACAACGATGGCCAGCTGCAAGGAAGTAGAAGCAATCATGGGCGGCGCAGGTGCGCGCGTACAGCGGTAATTACAGTATGGCGCCTTACAGCAGGTAAAATGAAAGGTGCAAACAGTGATTCTGGGCATTACAGATTTTCAGCCTTGCAGAGATTGCATCAGGTAAAATGAAAGGTGCAAACAGTGATAGCTGCGGCAGAATTGATCTATATAATGAAATATAATAAAAGACAATGTAAATAAAATATGAGATCATCATAGGGGACAGGCCTGTGGAATCAGTGTAAACGCTATGAATAAATCTATGAAAATCAGGAAAACCTGTGAATGGGTTTATGAAAACGGCAGAAATGATTTAGAACTAAGATCATCACGTCATAGCCCGCAGATTCCATAGAATGTCTGCCTATAAAATAGGAGGAACAAAAAATGAGCGTAATGGACAGCATGAAACAGTCAATCATCGTGCCGGTAGTAGTGATAGAGGATGCAAAAGATGCAGTGCCGACCGCAAAGGCGTTATTGGCAGGCGGTATCAATGTCATGGAGATTACTCTGCGTACAGCAGCAGCGCTTGACAGCATCCGCAATGTGGCAAAAGAATGCCCGGATATGGTAGTGGGTGTCGGCACAGTATTAAATGTAGATCAGGCGAAAGAATCAGTAGAAGCCGGTGCGAAGTTTATCGTATCTCCAGGCTTTGATGAAGAGACTGTGAAATGGTGTATTGAGAATGATATTAATGTAACACCGGGCTGTGTAACGCCGACGGAGATCATGGCAGCACGCAAGCTGGGCCTTAGAGTTGTAAAATTCTTCCCGGCAAATGTATATGGTGGTTTAAAGGCAATCACAAATCTAGCGGCTCCATTTACAGATATGCAGTTTATTCCTACGGGCGGTGTAAATACAGAAAATATTGCAGAGTTCGTGGCAACAAAGGCGATTTTTGCAGTCGGCGGAAGCTGGGTATGCAAGAAGGCTGATATTACAGAAGGCAACTTTGAGAAGATTACGCAGCTGTGTCAGGAGGCGCGGAAGCAGGCAGGAGCACAGTAATCGCCGGATAGGTCTGTTTTAATCATATTGAGCAGTAAAAATCTAGATCTGATAGGGCTTTCCGAGAAATTGGAGAGTCCTTTTTTGAATACCGCTTTATGCAGCTTATATATGATGATGTAATTATATCAAAATATATAACTAAAAACGGAGAGGGAGACCTTGTTCTTATGAGTATAGACGCTTTTGAAAAGCGGGATTGTAAAAAGCCGGCCCCGACAAGAAAAGTCAGAACCAGCCTTTGTAGGTCCAAAAATCAGTTACATAGCCTATATGCGTCTGATTTATGATGCACTATTCAGCGGTTGTTTATTTACCAACCTTAGATATAAGCATAAATGAAATAAGGTTCGTATCTTAAATGACTTACATTAAGTCTTTCATATCACATCCATCCATATCATCAAAATCCTGATTTTCACCAACCATACCCCAGATAAAAGTATAAGCCTGCGTACCGCATCCTGAATGAATCGACCAGCTCGGCGAAATCACAGCCTGCTCATTGCGCATAATAATATGGCGGGTTTCCGTCGGCTCGCCCATATAATGCATGACAAGTGCGTCATCCGGCATATCAAAATACAGATATACCTCCATACGTCTGTCATGCGTATGGCACGGCATCGTATTCCATACACTTCCTGGCTCCAGCTTTGTCATTCCCATTTCCAGCTGGCAGCTTTCCACCTGACCTGGCAGGATATATTTGCAGATCGTTCTGTGATTGGAAGATTCCAGGGAGCCTAATTCCACCTTATTGCTGTCCTTTACGATGACCACGTCATCCGCAGGCTCGCCCTCCGGCTTGATTAAGACGGTAGGATAGGCTTTGTGGGCAGGAGCGCTGTTTAAATAAAACTTTGCAGGAGCTGATGGATTGACGCTCTCAAATACGATATCCTTAGAGCCCATGCCGATATACATGCCTTCTCTCGGCCCCACTTCATACGATTTGCCGTCAATCGTGATTTTACCAGATTCTCCGATATTGATCACACCCAGCTCGCGTCTTTCGCAAAAATACTGCGCACGCAGCTCATCGCCTGCGGTAAGCGTCAGCGGTTTTACAGGGACTGCCGAACCGGTAATAATACGGTCGATGTGGCTGTATACCAGCTTAATCTGATCTGGTTGGAATAAATCATCAATTAAAAATTCTTCTCTTAAGCGTTCTGTTGTGTAGTGCTTCACATCCTTTGGGGAAGCAGCTGTTCTTAGTTCCATAATATGATGTCCTTTCACAAATGTATCCCTCAGCCGGCAGCGGATTGGCTGTATTCCGCTGCCAAAGGGATTTAAATATTTAGGAGTTATAGAAAACGCACCAAATCTACGGTTCAGATTCCTGGTTTTGGAACCTAAACCGAAGAATTGACAGCGTTGTTATAGCGTATTTTTGTCGCTGAATTTCCTGGCTTTTTGCATTGTCTACCTATTGCTGCGGCATTTATAGAATAAACTCCTGCACAATTAATCCTGACTCTTCAGATCAAATCCAAAATATCTGATCGCATTATTATAGCAGATGCCTTTCACGATTTCAGAAAGCGTATCAAAATCAGCCGGATATTCGCCGTTTTCCACCCATGTACCAATCAGGTTGCACAGGATTCTGCGGAAATAATCATGCCTTGTATAAGATAAAAAGCTTCTGGAATCTGTCAGCATCCCGACAAAGCCGGATAAATTGCCCAGGTTTGCCAGAGAAATCATCTGATCCTCCATGCCTGTCTTGTGATCGTTGAACCACCAGGCGGAACCCTGCTGAATTTTTGCTACGGCAGTGGAATCCTGGAAGCATCCGAGGATTGTGCCGATTGCCTGATTGTCATTTGGATTCAGGCTGTATATAATTGTCTTTGGAAGCTCGTCCGTCTGGATCAGCGCGTTTAAGTAGTCAGCCATTTCAGATGACGGAGCGTAGTTGTTGATACAGTCATAGCCGGTATCCGGGCCTAATTTGGCAAAACGAAGCGAATTATTATCACGCTTGCAGCCATAATGCAGCTGCATGACCCAGTTGCGTTTGGCGTATTCTCTGCCCAGATAGATCATATACATAGTCTTGTATTTTAACTCTTCCTCGTGAGTAATCTCACTGCCGCTGAGGCGCTTAGCAAAAATAGCTTCGATCTCCTCGTCAGAAGCCGGTGAATACATGACATATTCCAGCCCGTGGTCAGATACAGAGCAGCCCATCGAAGCAAAGAAATCCATGCGGTCTGACAAAGCCTGCTTTAAATCTGCAAACGTCTTGATCTGAATGCCGGATGCATCCGATAAAGCGGACAGATATTCTGCAAAGGTAGGTTTTTCGATATTCATAGCCTTGTCCGGACGCCATGCAGGAAGCACCTGCACATTAAAAGTATCGTCTTCTGCGATTTTTTTATGCCACTCTAAGGAATCGACCGGATCGTCTGTCGTGCAGATTAGAGTGACATTCGACTGTTTAATCAGGTTTCGGACAGACATAGAAGGTTCCGCCAGTTTTTTGTTGCAAAGCTCCCATACTTCTTCCGCTGTCTTTTTGTTTAATACGCCGTGATAGCCAAAATACTTCTGAAGCTCCAGATGTGACCAGTGGAAGAGCGGATTGCCGATGGCTTTTCCGAGACATTCAGCCCATTTTAAGAATTTTTCCTGATCGGATGCATCCCCTGTGATGAAGCGTTCTTCCACGCCGCAGGAGCGCATAAAGCGCCATTTGTAATGGTCGCCGCCGAGCCATACCTGTGTGATGTTTTCGAACTGCCTGTCTTCAAAGATTTCCTGTGGATTGATATGGCAGTGATAGTCCAGGATCGGTGTGTCAGCTGCATTGTCAAAATACAGCTTCTGCGCTGTCTCATTGGAGAGCAGAAAGTCTTTGTCCATAAATTGTTTCATAAATGTTACCCCTTTTCATTAATATAGTGTTTGCTATGTTACAGTTTTGCCCAGTAATTTGCATTAACTGGAATTTTGCTATTTCTTTTAAAACAATGTAGTGCCGCGTTTTACAAGACGGCCGGAGAAGACAGCCTTTGTTGGCATCTCTTCACCGGCTATGACACATAGCATTGTCTGGACAAGCTGATGAGCAAGTGTTTCCAGCCGATTATCCACGGAAGTTAGTTCCGGTGTGCAGCAGTCTGTCAGGATCGAATTATTACATCCGATTACGGATAAATCCTCTGGAACGCGCAGACCCCTGCGCTGCGCGTACTTCATACAGCCGATAGCCAGAGAGTCTTCGGAAGCGATTACCCCATGAAAAGTAATACCGCTGTCAGCAATCTGTGCTACAAAATCTGTAATATCCGACAAAACATCAGGCTTTCCGTTATAACGATAGATGTACTTGGAAAAATCTGCAATGCCCCTCTCCTTCATGGCATCCTGAACACCTCTGCGTTTTCTTGTTCCACTGTAGGAATCGGAGTTATAAATGTATATTACGTCACGAATCCCGGAATCAATCATAGCAGCAGCAGCTTCATACATAGCGGCATGTTCATCACAGACAGTGCTGTATACATTTGAATAATGATAAGCAGCATTCAGCAGCATAATCGGCACCTGCTGCGCTGCATCCGCTATATAAGCATTCTCGATTTCTGTAGGCGCGATAAAATTCGAGCCTACCAATATAATGCTGTCTACCTTCTTGGAAAGAAGCAGGTTCAAATAGTTTTTCCTTATATCCAGATTATAGCCGGTACAGCACAGCAGTGCTTCATAACCATTTGCCTGCAGCTCCTGCTCTAACAAGTAGACAGCCTTAGCCAGATATAAATCAGAAGAATCGGCACATAGAATACCGACAGTCTTAATGGAATTTAATCCCATGCCCCTCGCAAATGCATTTGGTACATAGTCGTATTCTTTGATGATGTCCATCACTTTCTGCTGTGTGGATGGCCTGACATTTCCGCTTCCGTTAATGACGCGGGAAACGGTAGCGATTGACACACCAGCTTTTTGTGAAATGTCGTAAATTGTTATAGTCATACTGGTCACCTGCGTCTAAATTGTTTTTACGGTTATTTGTGCCTGCGTATCTGTATTGCCTGCCATCTTGATTTTCAGATGGGTGGAGCATTTTCAATACCTTAATGATTGAAATGCAATGACTATGCGTTTTTATTTATTTAAATATGTAAGCAGTTACACTAAAATTGGAACTATTATACATGATATGGAAAAATAAAGCAAGCAAAATCGTGAAAAAATATTAAAAAAACAATATGTAAAGAAAAAATGTAAAAAATTGGACAAAAATCTAAACTTTTTCATAAATATCTATTGACTTTTTGGAAAAAATAAGCAAAAATACAAAATGTAAACGCTTACATTTAACAAAGTGCATGAAATAACAATATAGTGGGTACGGACAGCGGTTTTTTATAAAATATTAAAATTACAATAGGCGGTACAATGCTTTTTAGTCAGAAAAAGCCGAAAATAAAGCATTTTTAGAATGAATGGAGAAGGTAATTTTGACAAATGCAAACGGGGATTCTTAAAAAAACTAGAAAGCGCTTTCATTTCAAGCTGTTATATGGAAGTATAATAACTATAATATTAAGTGCTTTGGCCTTTTGTTATGATGAACCACATGACTGCTGATGGACAGCCGCAGTCGACGGAGATTCCGGTTGCTGTTTATGGCTTGGAAATGCTCAGACTGGCGCATTTCGCAAGAGCGTGATTCAGCAATGAGGGGAGTTTTGCGCAGCATATTTTATACAAGCAAGTGCGATTGGCCGGGGCTGTTGCCCATATATGGCAGAGCTTTTGCTGACGGGTATAAGTATAATGATCGCCCCCCCGAATTGCTGCTGTGAGCGGCTTGCAGGCTGTATATGGCGACAACAGATTCCGTAGGGGATTGTAAACCTTGTTTTAAAGAAAGGAAATCTTACAGCATGGAATTAATGAGCAAACAAAAAACGAACAAAACAGAGAGGCCGGTAAAGGTTTTGCAGTTTGGGGAAGGAAATTTCCTGCGTGCATTTGTGGATTACATGATTGACATCGCAAATGAAAAGGGAGATTTCAATGGGGACATTGTCCTTGTAAAGCCAATCGAATTCGGCTCTCTGGAGCGTTTCCATGAGCAGGAGTGCCAGTACACGGTGCAGCTGCGCGGCATTGTGGACGGTGAACCGAAAAAGATCAACCGTGTAGTTACGAGTGTGACGGATGCGGTGGATGCTTACGGCGAATACGAAAAATATGCTAGTTTTGCGAAGCTGGATACGCTGCGGTTTATCGTATCGAATACGACAGAGGCGGGGATTGTGTACGACGACACGGATCGGCTGGAGTTGAATCCTCCAAAGACCTATCCGGGAAAATTAACAAAGTTCTTGTATGAGAGGTATCAGCATTTTAACGGGGCGGCGGACAAAGGGCTTGTCATGCTGCCGGTAGAGCTGATCGACGACAATGGCATTCATTTAAAGGAGTGTGTATTACAGCTTGCCAAGTTATGGAAGCTGGAGGATGCATTTGTAAGCTGGGTCAATGAAGCATGTGTATTTACATCTACGCTGGTTGACCGTATTGTGACAGGGTATCCGAGGGATGAGGCGGAAGAATTATGTAAAGAATTTGGCTATCAGGATAACCTGATTGTGACCGGAGAGCCGTTTGCGCTGTGGGTCATTGAAAGCGCGGCAGACATCAGTAAGGAATTTCCGCTGCCGGATGCAGGGCTTCCAGTCATATTTACAGACAATCAGAAGCCTTATAAGCAGAGAAAGGTTCGTATTTTAAACGGAGCTCATACGTCGTTTGTGCTGGCTTCTTATCTGTGCGGAAACGATATTGTATTGGAATCTATGAAAGATGAGCTGATTTTAGATTTTATCAAGGCGACGATCTTTGATGAGGTGATTCCTACGCTGACGCTTCCAAAAGAGGAGCTGGAGGAATTTGCCGATGCGGTGCTTACGAGATTTAAAAATCCGTATGTGAAGCATGCGCATCTGGCGATTTCGTTAAATTCTGTATCAAAGTGGCGTGCGAGATGCCTGCCGAGCTTTTTAGGATATATAGAGAAGGAAGGAAAGGTTCCGGCACATCTGGCATTTTCACTGGCATCACTGATGGCATTCTATACGGGGTATGAGATCCGGGAAAAGGCGCTGATCGGTCATAGGGGAAATGACGAGTATCAGATCATGGATGATGCCGATGTACTGGAGTTTTTTGCGGCAAACAGCGGCAAAGAGACAGCAGAATATGTCCACGCAGTATTAAGCAACACTGGGTTCTGGGGGCAGGACTTAAGCACGCTGGAAGGAGTAGAGGGGGAGATTACTTCTTTGCTGGCGGATATCCGCGTATTGGGGATGCGCGGTGCGATGGAAAAAGCATTTTCGTAAATTAGGATAGATTTGCATGAATGGAAAAAGCATTCGTGTAAATTAGGAGAGTTTACATGGATGGAAAAGCATTCGCGTAAATTAGGATAGTTTGCATGGATGAAAAAAGCATTCGAGTAAATTAAGAGTGGTTTACATAGATGGAGCAGAGTATGAAAAACTATATTAGAATTCACGAAAACGATAACGTGATTGTTGCAATCAGGGAAATTGCAGCAGGGGAGGCTGTCAGCGCGGACGGCGTACAGGTAGCAGCAAAAGAAACGATTCCGGCAGGGCATAAGATGGCAATCTGCGATATAGAAAAAGGGTGCGAAGTAATAAAATACGGTTTTCGTATCGGGAATGCAAAAGAAGACATAAAGGCCGGCCGGTGGGTGCATACACACAATGTAGGGACTGCACTTGGCGATCTGCTGGAATACAGCTACGAGCCTGTAGGCGTAAAAGAAGCAGCGATGCCGGATGCGACATTTATGGGATTTAAGCGTCCGGATGGAAAAGCAGGTGTGCGCAATGAGATTTGGATTATCCCGACTGTAGGATGTGTGAATAACATTGCGACAGCGCTTGCAAAAGCTGCAAATGAACGGCGAAAAGGTACGGTAGAAGAGATCATTGCTTTTCCGCATCCATATGGATGTTCTCAGATGGGAGACGATCAGGAACATACGCGGACAATTCTCGCAGACTTGATACGTCATCCGAATGCGGGTGGTGTGTTAGTGCTGGGGCTTGGATGTGAAAACAGTAATATTGATGTACTAAAGCCGTATATCGGTGAGACAGACCCGGAGCGGGTCAAATATCTGGTCTGTCAGGAAACTGAGGATGAAATGGAAGCAGGCGGTCGTCTGCTCGATGAGCTGATTGAGTATGCTTCAAGGTATGCGACGTGACGAATGAAGATCAGGTCGGCGAAATGGTCGCTAAGATCGAAAAGGAAGTCGGCGTGATTGATATTCTTGTAAACAATGCCGGGATTATCAAGAGAATTCCAATGATAGAAATGTCAGCCGCAGATTTCCGTCAGGTCATTGACATTGACTTAAACGGGCCGTTTATCGTAGCAAAAGCAGTGATTCCTTCCATGATAAAAAAAGGACATGGAAAGATTATCAACATCTGCTCTATGATGAGTGAGCTGGGCCGTGAGACCGTATCAGCTTATGCAGCGGCAAAAGGCGGATTAAAGATGCTGACCAGGAATATCGCATCCGAATACGGTGAGTTCAATATCCAGTGCAACGGCATCGGTCCGGGATACATTGCAACTCCGCAGACAGCGCCTCTGCGTGAAAAACAGCCGGACGGCTCCAGACATCCGTTTGACCAGTTCATTATCGCGAAGACGCCTGCAGCAAGATGGGGAGAAGCTATAGACCTTCAGGGGCCGGCAGTATTCCTTGCATCGGACGCTTCTGATTTTGTAAACGGCCATATATTATATGTAGACGGTGGGATCTTAGCTTATATCGGCAAGCAGCCCCAGTAAGGTAAATCTTTTAATAAGACTTTTAATTCATAAGATTGCAATCTGCGCGGCACGTGTGGAATGTAAATAAAAAAGGGAGGAAAAACAATGAAAAGCAAACTATTTAAATCTATGATGGCAGCCAGCCTGGCAGCAGTAATGGCAGTGACGGCAGTAGGATGCGGCAGTACCAGCGACAGCTCCAATAATGGGGGCTCCGGCGACAGCGGGGATTCAGGAAGCAGCTCTGACAATTCAGGGGATTCAGGAAGCTCAGGCAGTGAAGATGTCGGAGAACCGAACGGAGATTATGAAGCCTGCACATTGACGATTTCATGGTGGGGCGGTGACGACAGGCATATACCTACACAGGAAGCGATCGAGGCATTCAAGAAGGCTTATCCGGGCATTCAGGTAGAAAATACCTATGCAGCATGGGATGGATGGGAAGAGAAAATGGCTACTGCGTTCGTAGCCGGAACAGCTCAGGATGTCAATCAGGTAAACTGGAACTGGATTTCCCAGTATGACAGAGACGGCTCTGCTTTCCTTGACTTAAATGATTATGCAGACCAGATCGATATGTCACAGTTTGACACCTCTTATCTGGAGATGTGCCAGATCGCCGGTACACAGGCGGCAATGCCGATCTCTATGACAGGCAGGATTTTTTACTGGGATAAGACATCGTTTGATGAAGTAGGCATCGAGATTCCAAAATCTCATGCAGACCTGCTGGCAGCAGGAAAGGCTTTCCAGGAATATGACGAAAACTATTATCCGCTGGCAATGAACGAATATGACCGTACGATTCTGATGGTACATTATCTGGAGTCTAAATATGGCGACGACTGGGTAGTAGACGGAGAGCTGCAGTATGACCAGGCGAAGGTAGAAGAAGGACTGCAGTTTATTCAGGATCTGGAAGACAATCATGTAATCCCTACGATTGCGAAGCTGGCCGGCGGCGGCGCTGGTACTCTGGATCAGAACCAGAACTGGATCGACGGACATTATGCAGGTATCTTTGAATGGGATTCTGCTGCAGGAAAATACAAGGGAGCGTTGGCAGAAGGGCGTGAGCTTGTAGTAGGCGATTACTTCTCAGACTGGGGTGACAACAAGGGCGGCTTTGCAAAAGTGTCTATGGCATGGGCAATCAATTCAAATGCCACCCTCTCATAAAGAACGACACTACACGCAGGACATAGCATCCCTGTTACCTCCGACAAAGCTGTTACAAAACGGAGGAAATGACAATGAGCGACTACGAAATTCCCGCTATCGGATTATCGGAAGCGGCTACCGAAAATCTTGGCAAATATGGCCGCATGAGAAAGAGGTATCTCCAGGTGCATAGGCCGGAGCTTTACAATAGCCTGCTATTGTCTGGGACACTGAATGCACATCTGATGGAAATCGACCAGACCGCCCGCAAACGCTTGGACCTGATGATGCCGGAGATGGCGAAAGCAGCCGGAGCAACAAAGGAACTGAAAGCCCATGACCCTTTGCGCTGGGCAGGTCTAATGAATGCCTGCAAGGCGCAGGTAGAAGAAATCATTTTGAACGAACTGATATGGGACTGAGATTAGGCCAGGGCCGTACCTACTCTTTTGCGGGTACGGCTCTAAGTTTGGGATAAATGCTTTATCCCAATTATGATGCACCTGTTTTTTGAAAGCAGCGTGTCCTTGTTTTCTGGCAATAGTATAATAATGTCAAATCGAAAATTTGAAAAATTTTCTGAATGGAGTGAACCTTTTACTCCTCGCAGAAGTATATCATAGCAGAAAGGGGTGAGGCGATTGATTGACCAGTACATACAGCAATATGGCAGGCGGCTCTATGGTCTGTGCCGTTCTCTATGCTCCAACCCCTACGATGCAGACGACTTGTACCAAGAAACTTGGTTGCGGGTAGTCAAGCATATCTCCCAATACGACCCCAGCCGGGAATTTGAACCGTGGCTCACCCGCATCTGCGTGAACACCTATCGAAGTACCTTGCGGCGTATGGCGAAAAGTCCTCTGCTGAACTTCTCTAACGGAGACGAAAAAGACTGGCTGCTGGCCTCCATTCCTGCCCCAGAGGAAAAGGATTATTCACCCCTGTACGAAGCGGTAGACAGGCTGCCGGAAAAACTGCGGCTGGCGGTGGTACTGTTCTACTTCCAGGGAGAGGATCTGGCCTCCGCCGCCCGAATTTTGAATATCCCCGTGGGGACAGCAAAATCCCGGCTGAACAAGGCTCGAAAAATATTGAAGGAGGTACTTGCCGATGAAACAGACATTTGACTTTGAGCGGTTTTCCCCGCCCGTCTTGAATGAGAACATCCTGCGACGGGAGTTGGAAAAGAGAGCGGAGCGGCGGCACACAGTCCTGTTGGTGGTGGCCGGGGCACTGTTTGAGGCGGTATTCATTCTGTTGGGTTTGCTGTGCTGGAACACCGCTCCCGCGCTGACTTTAGTCGGGATTGGCCTGGCCGT